>JBEGTZ010000174.1:0-5254 GCA_041179125.1 Pseudomonadota bacterium
ATTTATCGCTTAGGGGGAGGCTGTAGGAGGCTACGAATTTCACGTCGGAATCCACAGTGCCGTCTTCATCATCAACCACTTGGCCGAGTTTGAAGCTCAAGCGATCGTTATAGGCGTAGGAGAGATCAACGTGTGCGCCAAATGCACTTTCGTGCTGGCCGTATAGAACTGTAAATTTATCGAAAGTGGCAGAGACTGTGGCGTACCAATAACCCGAAACACCAGCAATATTGTCCATATAAGTTACAGACACTGGTCCAAATCCCAAGGTAATAACAGCTTCAGATAATTCGCCTGGAGTATTGAACGGATCAAGTTCAACAGGCTTTAGATCTTCATCTAATCCCACTTCAGGCGCTGAGGGATAAGAGTAGGTCCACAAACTAACATCGTATTTGAAGAAATCGCCTACAGTGTTGCCGTATCCCACGTATAAATCGTACTCGGTGCCACCAACAGAATCGCCTGATCCGCCCCAAACACCAGCGTAAAAACCCGACTCTGAAAATTTTAAATCGCCCGAGACTTGAGGGTCGCCGGTGCCCAAATCCAAACCACGCCAGTAGTACATATTCGCCACACCCACCGATGCAGCAACCTCCGCATTCGCTGCCGGGGCTAAGAAACTTGCAGTGGTCAGCGCCGCAACAGCGCTTGCTAATAAGGTTTTAGTTAATTTCATGGATGTTTCCTCCAGGGGGAACGTTAGGTCATCAGTAATCTGATTTTTTGATGCCCAGCTATGGATGCTGGTGTGAAAACTGTTTAGCAGGAAGCAAGCCAACTCATGCAACCCCAGAAAACACCGGCCTTAACAGGTCACTGAGCGGCTATAAATGAGGGATTTTAGGCGCCAAACGCACCAACTAAACGCCAGGGCACCATTTTGGTTCGCGATGACGCGCCAAATGGCACCTTGGTTGGATTTTTATTCTGGCGCGTTTGTAAATTTCGAGCGCTGTGCGATGGGCGTCTCGTATTTAGGCTGTTTTGATGGGCGAAGTTGGTGCAAAGCGGGGTGGTTTCTTTTTATTGGGTGAGTTGGGTGTCTCATGGCGTCGGTTGCTTAGGGGTTAGCGCGCGGTTGTGGGTGAGCCAGGCACGCCCCCGCATTCCAGCCATCTGCATTGGTAGAGTCTATCTTAAATTAATTGGTTTTTTGTCTGGACTTTTGGGTCCACTTTAGCAAATGGGTTTTTAACAACACCGAGCGCAAGGCTTCCGGGCGGTTGTTATAAACCCGGTAGGTAATAGACAGCTTGCCATCAACCACATTACTGGCAAGCACGGTAGATAATTGGCGCGCCACCGTCAGCACTTTAGCGTGCGAGGCATCTTGCGCAAAGGCCGTGGCAGGAGCCACCAAGGAGGGAGTAGGTTCAGCCGCATGGGCAGAATTTAACGCGCCAAGCTCAACCTTAAAACCACCACCACTACGCGAGACCTGCGCGATAGGGAACGAGGTAGTGAAGGTAAAACAAAATAACGTGAAATAGCAGAACAGCGTCTGCCACAGCGGCTTAGAATTTTGCATAAGAGCATCCGTCAACGGGATTGATTTTAGTTGCTCTTGTTTCTTCGAAAATACCGGATTTTTTATGGTTTTTAATAATGACTGCTAAAAAACAGCCCAATCTCGGCAAAATTACTAACACCATTTATTTGACGCGCCATGCTGTACATAACACGCCATGCGGTGCTTATTTATTAAAATAATATTGCACGGCTTTAATTTCGCGCCCGCACAAATAAAGTCGCGCAAACATAACGCACGATTGTTAAATTTTTATTAACGCAGGAAATTAATTGGCAGCGCGGTATAAATCCTGAAATCGCCTGGGCTACAGGGTTGCGGATACTGTGCGAGCCGCCCCTTCGGCCCCACTTATAAGGACTCATGCGCAAATTTCATACAGCCTTAGGGTTTTACTCACAATATCCAGCATTTCAGCGCGTGCAGAAAAGCACACATCCAGAATATACTCGCGCGCCAAGCAAACCTGCGGAACCCCAATCGGAGATGGACATGCAATATTTACATTCAAAAACAACGTTCGCGTATGCCACATACAAACGTCTAATTAAAATGGCACTACCTGTATTAATCGGTGCAGCGCTCTGCGCCTGTAACGGAAACGATACAGCACAAGCCCCTAAAATCACCACGCCAGCCATTGTCCCTTGGGCTGAAAACACCCCGGTCGCCTATTTTATTTCCGCAACCAGCACAGAATCTTTAACCTACTCCCTACTGCAAACCGCTGACTCGGCGCAATTTTTTATCAATGCCAAAACAGGTGAATTAACGACAAGCAAAGGGCTTGATTTTGAAGTGCCTACCGATGCCAATCATGATGGAAACTATGAATTAGCCGTGATGGTGGTGGACAGCAGCAAGCGCTCCACACGACACGATTTTATGCTCAAAATCGAAGACGCTGAAACATTAAAACTCGGCGTATCCTTTCCCACAGCAGGTTCTAATGTGGGCGGTTATGAAGGCAATTTTCATATTCGCGGCCGCATACTCGATGAAAACACCCCTGTTAGTGCGCCACGCAAAGGAATTGAAGTTCTAATAAACGGCAATCCTGCTAAATTCCCCACCAATGCCAACGGCAATTGGGTGGCGGAAATTCCGCTTAGCAAAGGCAACAACACAGTTAAAATACAGCTGTTAAACAGCGGTAAATTAAAAGATGAAACCCAATTAAATTTTGATAATTCACCGATAGTATTACCCAGCACCGCCGTGAGTGATGGCGCGAATAAAATCATATCGGTTGATGCTAGTGGCCGGTTTATTGTGCGTAAGAGCTTGCTCAACGACAGCATTGAGACGCTAGCTTCTATTAACCAAAATGAAATCAAAAATATAAACTGTGTGGAGTTTGAGCAGGTTGAGCTTTCGAGTGATGGCACTCAAGTAGTGGCACTATGCCGCAGCCAGAAAAGCACTCATGCGGTGTTATCGCTAAATTTAACCACCGGCATATTGCGCACTATTGTTCCCGATGTTGGATTTTTAGGAGGTTATTATGATTATAAATTTGATTTCGAGTGGCTTAGCAATACACAACTGCTTTTTAAAGCCGACACTCAATTTTTTGTGGTTGATTTAACTGCTGGGACATTTAAACAATTCAGCGGCGTAGCAGAAGGAGGTTTGAGCGACCTGGCTGTCGAATTTTTTATTGACGGCTCTAAAGTTTATTCAACGGTCAACCGCTGGGAAAATGGATTTAATTTGGTAGAGTTTGATATTAATGACGTAAGTGCTCTCGATTCAGAAAAAGGTACTGTTGTAGCCCGCACATCCGAACTGCGTACCGATTACACCCAGTCGGCCAAAGCTTTTGCTGGAAAAGTGTATACCGCAAGCGGACAATTTATTTATGAAACAGACATCGTTAGCAAACAAATGCGCAGTATCAATTTGCAGCCCAATAAAGTCGCGCAACTGCTTACACGCTCAGGTCTCAATCAACAATCGAATATCGTTCGCGTGGATGGCACTAAATTAATAATGCGCGGGCCGGAAAATTCGGGTTTGTTTTCCGTCAATTTATCGACGGGAGAAATGACACCGCTGCCATCCGGCATAACAGAGCACATGCTCTCTAATAGCATTTCTATAAGCCCTAATTCTGATGAGTTGCTTCACTTCGGCGTGTCTGACAACTATTACCTAAAAGTAAGCCTAAACGATTTTTCTATTAAAGAAGAGCGCAATCTCTCTGAAGCCATAAGAATAAAATCTTACTATGGAAAAATGGATTATGATTGGAAAAATAACATTATTTATCGCTATAGAGCAACCAGTTGGGGCGGCGAGGGGCCAACATCAGACCCATTAATCATGGCATTTGATGTAAATGCCGACCAAGATATACCGCTGGTAAGTACCAACGATTTGTTTCGGTTGCCCAGCCCTGCCTACGGGTTGTACCGTGTGGGCAACGTTCGAGTAACGGATGACCCCAATGTAGTTTGGTTTTCTGCCGTGGTTTACGACCCGGAAGGTGACGATTTGGCGGGGGTTTATTCTTTGGATATTAAAAACAGGAAGATAAAACTTCTGTATCAATTTCGCGGGGAACCCTTAGTAACTGACTTTAACGAACCTTACCTCAGTAATTATTCCACAACCTTGCAAGGTATGGCGCTGACGGAGTGGAATAAAAACTATATTCAATTACTCAAAAAAGATGGCTCGCTTACAACTTTAATTCCTGAAAACAGCCCCTATCGATTTTCGCAAGCAGCTGACATAGATACCAAGGGCGAGCAGATGTATTTTGTGTCTTATCTGCGTGATCCGGCACTAGGTATTTGGGATTGGGATTGGCGCTCCGGAGCGCTATACGATCACAATATTGCGTCTAACACTCAAAGACTAGTGGCTTCGCGCACGGAAGGCCGTGGTTTGCCGCTTAGCAGTGCTGATTTCAAAATAGATCGCACGCGTGAAGTTTTTATCAATGTCGCTTATGGCAATTTTATGCAGGTGGATTTATACAGCGGCGACCGTGTTTTAAAAGCCCCCAAATAACACGCCTTGGGCAACAAGCCCAACACCTTCAAACCGCCCTCGCCACGAGGGCGCCTAACGTGTTAATGCAGGTTAACCGCTAATCCTGCATTCACCCTCCCTGCTGGATAATTCTTTTGTTCGCTCTGTAGTTTTGGAATCGAAATAGGCTTCCGGCATGTTGGTTGCAGTATTAAAAAAATCCAACAAATCATAAGCAGAATACTTCTGCTTGGTGGTATACACTGTTTTCTCTCCGCTGCATGTCACATTCTGTGCGTAGTAACTATTAGTGGTTTTGCTACAGCCCGAGTCGTCTTTGTATTTTTGATAACTCGATGAATTGCTGTGCTCACCATATATAGCTCCAGAGCAATTTACGGCGGGTTCAGATTTTGAGCAGTTGCCGCGTTTTGAGCAGGTTGTCTCGTATTGATCACTATAGGGCGCCCCTATATCGGCTATGAATATTTCTTTGTGGTGGGCGCAATGGGAGATTCCCTCTAGCTGGAATTGCTTGATTTTATTTGGGTCAAAAGCCGAGCGGGAAAACGGAATTTTTACTTTATTGTTTTTGGGGATTTCAAAATAAATATTGGAAAAAAGGTCGCCCATTTTAAGGGTAAGTGGGCCGGGTGCAGCTACCACAGATTTCTTGCCATTGACTAAAGTAAGGGCTTCATTGTTTGGAGTTTTAAATTCTCCTTCGAGTGTTGTGGTGCA
>JBEGTZ010000175.1:0-6384 GCA_041179125.1 Pseudomonadota bacterium
GAATCAGCTCGCGCCATTGTTGGGGGGTTCGCTTTGCCATAGATTTTCCTCGGATGAAAAATCTTAGGCTAATAGAGTGGGTTCTCTGGTTGATAGGTGGGGTTTATTGGTCGCTTACGAAAGAACTCCCAGAATTTCATAGGCAGAAAGACAGATTTACAAACTATTTGCCGAGAAGTTATTGCATTAAAAAGCACAAATGAAATCTTGACATTAAAAGGCCCAGGAGGAACAGGAAAAACCGCAACGATAAAGAAGATAGCAGTCGAACTCTCAGATCGCTTTTATTTTCCAGAAGGCATAGATTTCGTTGACTGTGAATTTATTTCAGATTTTTCAAGCTTTGAAAAGAAAATTGCCGCATCATTTAATCTAGAAAACGCCCTAGATATCACAAAAGAACTTAGAGAAAAAGGAACAAAGAAAGATAAGTTAATAATTATGGACAACGTCGAAACATTACTGCATATTTCAGATACACAGCAGATAAAAGATTTCGTTTATTTTGTCTGCGACTATATAAGCGTAGTTATTACCACTCGAGAAATACTGGATTTAGACTGTGAGAAAGTGATTGAGCTAATGCGTTATAGCACTGATGACGCTTATGCGCTATTCATCAAACATTTTCGAATCGAACCTAAAGATGCCACCGAGAAACGAATTCTTCGCCAAGACATTGTTGAGGAATTACTAGATAACAACCCTCTTGCAATAAAGTTAGTTGCAAGCAATCTGCCTGCCGGCAAAAGAATGAAGGAGCTCAAACAGGAACTTGAAGAAGATATTTTTCGCAAAGCTAGCGCAGACCAATTAGACAATTTTGACTCGCCCTCGGACATCAACATAGAGCGCAAAAAATCGCTCTATGCGTCAATCGCTTTTTCGTACAAAAATCTTGACAAACAAGAAAAAAATGCATTTGAAATATTATCATTGTTTCCAGATGGAATATTTATGGAGGCATTAAAGATTATAGGCGGCAACCACAAGCTCGAGCCCAGAAAGTCAAATAAATTAATCGTTCAACCCCCCATTAGCGATCACTTGATTAGAAGATTGGAAAATAAATCGGTTATTCAGGTTAACAATCGAATCATAAAGCTTCAATCGATTATCGGAAAATTTTCCGAACGCCAACTGAGAAAACGAAAAGAAAGCGAGCTGATGATATATTACCAGCGAGCTACTGACTACCACATTGAGTTTGCAAATTACTTAGTTCGTTTAACACACACAGATAGATCTTCAACGGCAGCAAACCTATTTAACAAGCAACAGGCAAACTTTTTCAAGAGCATCGGCTACTTACACGCTGCCTCTGTACCAACAGAACAATTAATGGATTATTTGGATAAGCTTAAATTACTAACAACCTGCACAACCTTATCCTCCAATTTCGCAGCCACTCTAAATAAATCCGTAAGATTAAGAGCCCTGCTTGAGAATGATGAAGACGCTCTAAACTGCCTTGAATTAATTATACTCAATGCAGAGTATTTTGCTGGTGACTTTGAAGATTCAATTGCAACATTACTGAAAAAAGTACCATTATCCACGCTACATAACTTTATACCGCAATCGCCCATTAATAAAATTATTGCCGACTCCGCAATTAACATTTATTCCATGGAAGGCGAAGCACTATTAGAACTAAATTATGAAATTAAGAATGGATTCTCAACCTATAGCTACTCAACCGCCCTTTTCCAAATCGGTGAATTCAATATACAATTAGCCTCAACCAGCAGCTTAGCTTTTCATACCCTAGAGGCTAAAAATGCACTTGGAATACTGCACTTCAGTGAGCTGAAAGATTATATAGCCAAAATATATGAGAAAGATCATATTGAAATAATGCAAGTTAATTATTTAGAGAATAAAGTTAAGATTGCAAATAATCAACCTATCGATGGCAAGCACGTACAGAGCTTAGTTATTGCCAATCCTTTTACCCTTGGCCTGCAGCAATTGATGTTAGCATTCACATCCGACGCTCCCGAAGCAATTAGATTGTATGAGCAAGCTCTAAACAATCTAACTCATATTAAATACTATTATGTTGAGGCATTGTTATATTATTCCCGGTTTTTAAAATTGCGAAAAATGCATCCTGAATTTAAAAAGATTTATCAAGAAGGCTATGACTTGGCCTGTAACTATTATTATCGTTGGTTAAGGTACCAGTTCGAAGATCTAATTGTTAAAAAGGATCACACATACGACCCAGCAGACTATCCATTGCCAGAAAAATTGGATATAGCGAGCCATGTCCAGTCTCTAATCACGAAAGTCAAGCGTCGAAAGAAATAACGACATTGAACCGATCAAGGAGTCAGCCATGTAGCCAGTAGCCCGTAGGTTGGGGTGCTAACCCCAACATCCCATCGCGCAGCGGAGAAGAATTAAAACTCTGCTCGTATTTATGGCTAACTTTGTGCTCGCGGATAATTGGAATGTTGGGGTTAGCACCCCAACCTACGAGCTACCCGAACTATTTGGCAGATGGTCGACGTAAATTTTTTTAATAGTGAGATTTTGTATGGATATATTTGAAGACATAGCAAATATAGAAAAATTCAGACCGAAAGGGGTGACACTGGATTACGTTGAAGAGCCCGTAGCCCGTAGCCCGTAGCACGTAGCGCGTAGGTTGGGGTGCTAACCCCAACATCCCATCGCGCAGCGGAGAAAAATTAAAACTCTGCTCGTATTTATGGCTGGCTTTGTGCTCGCGGATATATCGAATGTTGGGGTTAGCACCCCAACCTGCGGAGAAATATCATGGAATATCGGCGGGTAAAGTTTGCGGGTGGGTATTATTTTTTTACAAACAAAAGGCATAAAAATGAGCATCAAACAATTTCCAGAATTAAAGGAATTTGGCGATAAAGAAAAATAAAAGTATTGCACCCCGCCCTGATGAAAACCTATAAAAACCCAAGGTTTTGGAGTTTATATTTAATATTTTCAATCTGTTACATAGCAATATTTCATATTGCATTTGCACATGCCCAACCAAGACTACTATTGATACTTATCTACTCTGCGGTGACACTATTTTTTATTGGGCACCTCCGGAAACTCACTTTTCGCGCGCTCGCTGCGTTATTTTCGTACTCATTCGGTCATTTATACCGCATAAACTCTCTCCCTCGGCTTGGGCATCCTCGGCTTGGGCATCCTGCGTCGCTCTCGATTTCATTCCCGATGAAATTCTACCTCCCCCATCCGTGGGGTCGTCCAAATGCCTTGCGATCATCACGAAAATTGAATTTCCGGAGGTGCCCTTAAATCACGGTGGCGCGCAGGCCGCACCGGTCGGAAGGCGCTTTGCTTTTCCGGCCTACCCTCTGCGGATTAACCCTCACCCAGAAACCTCAGCCGAACCCTGCACAACACTAGCGTTTAGCGCCAGGCTTGAGTACCATCGGCTGCACCGGGCCTGGCCGCAGTTTGCATGCGGCTTTAAAGAAGTTAACGATAATAAATAAGCCTATGCATCAGCAGCGTCCCTTTCTTTTATTGATCCTTGTGGCATTTATGCTCTCGCCCAGTTTTATTAACTGGGCGACCAACCCACAACCTATTTGGTACAAACCTTTTTTGGTCTGGGCGCTGGTGGTGTTGGCGGCTTATTTTATTCAGCGCCATAAAAAATCCTCATGACATTTACCTATTTTCAAGTTGCGCTGATTTGTTTTGCCTATCTCGCGGTGGTGTTTACCCTGGCCTACAGCACCGATCGCGGTTGGGTTTCGGACAAACTCGTCAGCCACCCCATTACCTATATTTGCTCGCTGGGCATATTCGCTAGTGCTTGGTCTTTTTATGGCGTGATCGACCTCGCCCGCCAGTTTGGCTATGGCGCACTGGCCTATTATTTGGGCACAGGGGTGTTGTTTCTTTTTGGTGGTGTGGCGCTTAAACCGCTGATTGAACTGGCCCGGCGCTTTCAAATTACGTCGATGGCGGATTTATTAGTGTTTCGCTATCACTCCCATGCGGTGGGTGGCGTGGTTACATTGATTATGGTGCTGGCGATGGCGCCTTTATTAACGCTGCAAATTCAAGCCGTGGCCGACACCGTGCATTTGCTCACCTGGCGGCACAATCAAGGGCTGCAATTAAGCTGGTATGGTTTTACCTCGCGGGAGGCCATCGCCGCTATTTACTGCCTGGCCATTGCCCTGTTTGCCATGATGTTTGGCTCTAACCGGGAGCACCACAAAGGCCTAGTGACAGCAATGGCGTTTGAATCCCTAATCAAACTATTTGGCTTACTGGCCGTGGGTGGCTATGTGTTGGTGCGCATTTTCAGCGGTATGGACGGCCTGGATTGGTGGCTTAACGCCAAC
The DNA here is from genome assembly GCA_041179125.1 of Pseudomonadota bacterium. Lineage (GTDB taxonomy): Bacteria > Pseudomonadota > Gammaproteobacteria > Pseudomonadales > Cellvibrionaceae > CAMCXE01. The sequence goes on from JBEGTZ010000175.1 coordinate 4,359, forward strand.
CCCGAAGTGCTGCAAGCCTTGCAGCGCCCGGTACACGAGGCGTCGTCACACACGTTGTTGCTGGTGTTTTTAGCTACGGCTATTTCAATGCCGCATATTTTCCACATGACGGTGGTTGAAAACCCCAGCAAGATGGCGGGTGCGCAAATTACTTGGGCCTTTCCATTATTTTTATTGCTGATGGCACTGCCAGTATTCCCGATCCTCTGGGGCGGGGTTGCGCTGGAGCTGCCCATTGCCGCCGAATATTTCCCGCTGGCGGTGCCGCTGGCTACCGGCTCCACCACCTTCGCCATTATTGCTTTTGTGGGCGGGCTTTCTGCGGCCACAGGTGCAATGGTGGGCATTGCGCTGGCGCTGTCTACGATGATTTTGAACCACTGGATATTGCCTGCCGCCACGCTGCGCACCAAGCGCGATTTATACCGACAAATTATCTGGTTGCGCCGCGTGTTAATTTTGGTGGTGCTGTTTTTTGGCTTCGGCTTTTATTTACTGCTGAACAACCGCTACAGCCTAACTGAACTGGCTCTACCGGCTTTTATTTTAACCCTGCAATTATTGCCCGGCGTGTTAGGCGTGGCCCATTGGTCGCGGGGCAATAGTTTGGGTTTTATTGCAGGTCTTGGCATCGGCACCGCCATTTGGCTGGTGTGGTTGATGCTGCCGATGATATTGGGCGTGCATTCCATCAGTTTGCCCTTCGCAGACCGCCCTATCCGCTTAGGTGCCAGTGAATGGGACGACGTTACCTTGTGGAGTATTGGCATTAATACCCTGGTTTTTATTGGTGTATCGCTGGTCACTAAACAAACCGATGAAGAGCGTTACAGCGCTGAAATCTGCTCGGAAGATGAGCTGAGCCACCCCATTCGTTTAGCCCTAGACGTGCGCTCGCCGGATGAAATCATCGAACGCTTAAGCAGCCGCATCGGCGCCAGCACCGCCAAGAACGAAGTTAACCGCGCCTTGCAGCGCCTAGCCCTGCCCCCCAACGAAAGCCGCCCCTACGCCCTGCGACGCCTGCGGGACGAAATAGAAGCCAACCTGTCTGGCCTGATGGGTATTTCTATGGCCAGTGAAATTTTGGACCGTTTAGTGCCCTATCGGCTGCCGGAAACCAGCGTGGCTACGGACATCAATTTAATCGAAAGCCGCTTAAACCAAGCCCGCGACCAATTTACCGGCCTTACCGCTGAATTAAACAATTTGCGCCTATACCACCGCCGCACACTGGAAGAACTTCCCCTCGCCACGTTCTCCATCGGGCTGGACATGGAGGTATTAATGTGGAACCACGCGATGAGCAAATTAACCGGCATCGACAGCGATACCGTGACCGGCTCACACCTGCGTGAAGTAGCCGCACCCTGGGGTAAATTGCTCTACAAATTTGCCAATTCCGGCGAATCCCATTGGTACAAACAACCGCTTGAACTCAACCACCGGCGCCACTGGATTAGCCTTCATAAAGCCGCAATTCCCTCCTCCAAAGCCCACTCCAACGATGGCCAAGTGATCCTGCTGGAAGATGTAACCGAGCTGCAGATGTTAGAAGAGGAACTGGTGCATTCAGAGCGCCTAGCCTCGGTGGGCCGCCTGGCCGCAGGTGTGGCCCACGAAATTGGCAACCCCGTCACCGGCATCGCCTGCCTCGCGCAAAACCTGCGCTACGAAACCGACAACCCTGAGATTCTGGAAACCGCCGAGCAAATACTCTCGCAAACTGACCGGGTCAGCCGCATCGTGCGCTCATTGGTGAGCTTTTCCCACGCAGGGCAAGCCCAAGGCCAGGATTTTCAGCCCTTAAGCGCCCGCGATTGCGCCCAGGAGGCAATTAACTTGCTGTCCTTGCAGAAGGAAAAACGGGCGGTGGAATTTATCAACGACATTCCCCGCGAATTGGTCATCCACGCGGATAACCAGCGGCTCATCCAAGTGTTCGTCAACCTCCTATCAAACTCACGCGATGCCAGCCCCACCCACGGCAAAATCATCGCAGGCGGCGAACTACAAGGCGATCGCG
>JBEGTZ010000176.1:0-8312 GCA_041179125.1 Pseudomonadota bacterium
TTTAACAGCGCCAGGGTTAGCTGTTGCAATAACACATCAAACGCCAAGCCCGCAGTTTGTGCGGGGTGCAGTGTTAATTCGGGGATGCGCCAGCGCAGTACGCCATGTTTGAGTGTGTGCAATTCAACCTGTACATCAGTTAGCGCGCAGGCGCCGAGCATAAACAACAGCGGCTCCTTTCCCTTGCGTTGTTTTTCAGGCTGAATCACCACTGTTTCAACCTGTTTGATCAGGCGGTTGATGTTGGTGGTTAAGCCCTCTTGCTGGATTCGAACCACCAGGCCAGGCAGCTCAAGCCGCTCACGCTGAAAAACCGCCCCCTGCCAGGAACCGGCCAGCGGCCAACGGGCTGCGGGAAACATCAACCAAGGCTCCGATGCGCGCTCGGTATCAAACCACTGGCCGGATTCCAAGCTCAGTGTTTCTTCAGCGCTCAACCAGTGTAGGTTTTTAAACACTAACGGCCCACCGCTTACCCGTTGGCCGCTGGCCTCTACCAATTCGGTCAGCCATTCGTCGTAGGATTGATGGATTAACAGCGAAATGCCGACACCTGCGGTAAACAGCGCCAAAAAACTCATTTCGATCAAGCGCTTGTAGTTCATAGCCTCACCCGGTGCCTAATTGCTCAGCCCATTGCGCAAGCGGTCAATCAGGGTGTTGATGCCGTCGCCGATGCTGCGGCCTGAGTTGTTGTTATTGTGATTGGTGTTGTTGCGGCGGGCGCGGGCGTCATCGGGCAGCGCTTCGCTTTCTTCTTCTGCGGGTTCCGCTTGCGCTCTGTTCACCTGTTCGGTGGGGCGCAGGCCTGGGCGCTCGGCATCGCGCTCTTCACGCTCGCGCAGCTCGCGCTCTTTGATGTCTTTTTCTTGCTTGGTGCGGTAAATGGCGAACTGCGCTTCCACTACGGTTAGGCGGTTGCTCACTTGGGCTACGAGTTGCTGTTGGATGTGCAGTTGGCCCTGCAAAACACGCTCGCGTTTTTGCCCCTCCAAATGCAGCCAATAAGCGCCCACCGTCGCCGCTAAGGCCAATGGCCAACCTAACAGCTTCCACATGTAACACCTGCCGCTCGCTTCAAAATTGTGTTGCGCATTATAAACACAGAAACCCGCTGCTGGCCGCCTAATACTTGAATTTACAGCGTTTTTTGCCGCTTTCACTGGATGCTCTTATTAGCCGCTCAACTGAGGTTTTTAGGTTAAAGAAAAACCCACAAAAGATAGCCCTATTCGCATTGCCATGCGTTGTTATTCCCGCCTAGAATCGGCATGGATGTGTCGCCATGCGCTGTCATTTGGGGGGATGTCGCAAGATACAGATTCGGCGTTCACGGGGTGTATTGTCGTTTTTTAACTTCATTTTTAACTTCACATTTAACTTCATATTTAAAGAGTCCAGCCATGTCAGACAAAATTAAAGGCACCGTTAAGTGGTTCAACGAAAGTAAAGGTTATGGGTTTATCAGCCGCGAGGGTGGGCCAGATTTATTTGTCCACTTCAGCAGCATCCAGGGCACTGGGTTTAAGTTATTAAAAGAAGGACAAAAAGTAACTTTTACCGAGGGTAAAGGGCAAAAAGGCCCGCAGGCGGAGAATGTCGAGGTGGTGCCGTAGCCGGGAGTGCCGCTCGCCCAGCCAGTGCAGCGAAAAGCGATTTCCCGGTTGAATTTAGAAACCTCAGTTGAACCTAGAGGCCTCAGTTGAACATTCGTGCGCTCTTGCCATGCATTCAACCGAGGTTTCTAGTTTTATTCCACACGAAAGCGCAGCGTCTCAATGATTTGGCCGTTAGCGCTCACATCCAGCGTATAAGCGCCCTTGCCAAAACCTTCATCCGGCGCATCGAGTTTTGCATTGAGCAGGCCGTCGCGCACTTCCAGCGCAAGGTGTTTTATCAGGCGCGAGCGGGCGCCTTCATACAGGCTAATTTGCACCGGATGCGGCTGGGATTGCGCCAGCATCAAGCGTACAAACAGGTTTTTACTCACCGATAGGCTTTGCGGCTGCGGCTCATCGAAGCTCTCCGGCGGAAACCCGGCCAGCCGCAAGCCGGTGACTTGGGGCAGTAAATTACGGTTGCGCTCGAGGATTTTTTCATCAATGGACTGGCGCAACTGCCGTAGGTTTTTATCGTTAGGTTTAACCTCCGCCGCTGCCGCCAGTTGCTCGTAGGCTTTGCTGTAAGCGCCGTCTTTCACCCAGCGGTTGGCCCAAGCGGATAAATCCTGCCATAGGCTTGCGCTTATTTGCCGCGCCTCCGGGTGGCCGGGATCTTTGTTGAGGATCTGTGCGCAGAGGTTATAGGCGTTGTGCTGTGCGGGTGCAAACAGCTGCCCGGCCTGCGCCAAACGCTTCGTCTCCGTGAGTTTATCGGCGCTGCTGAGCAAGGTGGGCGCCGTTTGCGGTGGCTCGGCAGCGGGTTTTTCTTGTTCGCGCAAGGCTTGTTTCACGATGGCTAAAGCCTCGCGCGCGGGGGTTATGTTTGGGTCTAGGGCCAGAATGGATTCATAGGCTTCCTGTGCATTGGCGCCCGCCGGTTCAAACAGTGCGCCGCGTTTTGTGTAGTCTTGGGCATTCAGAAGCAGTATTTGAATTTGATTTTTAAAGCTTAAACGCGCCTCCTGACGGCTGAGTTCTTCGCTCAAGAATTCAGGGAACAACAGGCGCAGGTTTTTATTCAGCAAAACTGCTTGGTCATAGTCGGCGAGGTTTAACGCCCAGGTGAGGCGTTTTAGTTGCTGCTGCGCCAAGGCGTTTAATTCTTGATTCACCCGCAGGTCGTCGGGTTGTGCTTTTTGTAAATCGCGATACAGCTTCACCAACACCGGCAATTGCGCTTCACTTTTTTGATAGGCCTTGGCCACCAGCGCGATGTTGTCTTTTAATTGGTCGAGGTTTTTATTGAGGTTTTTATTCTCAGCCGAGGTTAATGCCGCAAACGGGGATTCGGTTTTAGGTTTGCTGTAAGCGTACACAATGGCCGCCAAAGCCACCCCCGCCGCCAGCCCCAAAATAATCCCCACCGTCCACCAGCTCAGGCCGCCGGTTGGCTCCTGGGCGGGTGCGGTTTCTAACGCGGCGGCGTGTAAATCTTGCGGCGCAAGTGTTTGCAAGGTGTGCGGGTCAAGGCCTGCGCCTACTTCAACCAAAGTGGCTGCGCTGCTCCACTCCGGCGGCGGTATATCCTCTTCTGGCGGTGCGTCTGGCGCGTCAGGCAAAACAGGCGCATCCAGCATCAGGGTTTTTAATTCCTCCAGCGCCGCCACCACCTCGGCAGGCTGTTGGAAGCGCTCGCCCGGCAGTTTGGCCATTAAGCGCTGAATAATAGGGGCCGCAGGGGCCTGCGCCTCTGGCAGTGCGGGCAGCGCTTCGGTGATGTGTTTGATGCCAATTGCCACCGCCGAATCGCCATCGAACGGCACTTTTCCGGTGAGCAACAGGTAAAAAACCACGCCCAGGCTATACAAATCAGAGCGCGCATCCACCGCTTTGCCCTTGGCTTGCTCAGGGCTCATGTAGTGCGGCGTGCCAATGGCGAGGCCGGTTTGTGTCACGCTTAAATCCGTCTCCGCCGCACGGGCTATACCAAAATCCATCAGCACTGCGCGCTGGTCGGCCTTGGAGATCATGATGTTTTCAGGCTTGATATCCCGGTGTACATAGCCTTTTTGGGCGGCAAACTCCAAGGCGCGGGCAATATCTTGTACGGCTTGAATTTTTTGTTTGATGTTGAGGTGTTTGCGCGCTTGTTTTAAATCCTGCCCTTCGATGTATTCCATCGAAAGGTAATACACGCCTTCATGCACGCCCACATCAAACACCGTGACGATATTCGGGTGAACCAGCTGAGATACGATGCGGGCCTCGCGAAAAAACCGCTTGCCAAAAGCCGGGTCGTCGGTAAGCCCCTGGGCCATCACCTTCAGCGCCACCGGGCGTTCGAAGATGTCCTGTACAGCTAAATACACCGTGGCCATACCCCCCTTGCCGAGGGTGCGCACCACCCGATAACCGGGAATATTCGGCGTCATACAGCCCACCGCCGGGAAGTGGTGTACAGGGGGAAACAGCAGTAAAAATGACAGGGGATCATAAAAAACAAAGGCTTGGCCACGAGTGTTCAGTGTAACCAGGCCTTAGCAGGAGGGGAACAAAAAAAACCATTGTTTATTCGGCGGCGGCTACCGCATCAATGAGCGGTTTTAACTCACCCTTGGCGTGCATGTCCGTGATGATGTCACAGCCACCCACCAACTCACCGCCCACCCACAGCTGTGGAAAGGTGGGCCAGTTGGCGTACACCGGCAAATTAGCGCGAATCTCCGGGTTGGCCAGAATATCCACAAACGCAAAGCGCTTGCCGCAGGCCATCACCGCTTGCGATGCCCGCTGGGAAAAACCACACTGGGGGGCATCGGGTGAGCCTTTCATATAAAGAATGACGGGGTTTTGTGCGATTTGCTCTTTAATGGTTTCGATGATGTCCATAGTGGTACCTATATAGATGAAAAAATAATGGGGATAACCCAGTGTGGCACTTGGGTATTGGCGGCATTTTAGCCTCAATATCAGCCTCTGCGGTACCCCTTCGCCCTTAAGGTGGCGATTAATAGGCGTGCAGAGGATAAAGGGGTTGTCAAAATTAAAATATTGTTTTTAGAATGCCCTTTGCAGGCAGCGATCGCTGCCTGTTTTATTTTGGGGCCTTTGCTTCCCACTTCAACTTAAAAGTGTTGAGGTGGTGGGGTTTAATTTTTTGGAATCACAGGTATGACCTTAATGAACACCTATGGCAACCGCACAACCACCCTCATCAAGGGCGATGGCCCCTACCTGTGGGATAGCGAAGGCCGCCGTTATTTGGACGGAATTTCCGGTATTGCGGTATGCGGCCTGGGTTATAACTACCCGGCGGTCACACAGGCTATTTGTGAGCAAAGCCAAAAACTGCTGCACACCTCTAATTTGTACAACATCCCCGCCCAACAAGAACTCGGCGCAAGGCTTGTGGCTATTTCTGGGATGGACAAAGCGTTTTTCTCCAACTCGGGCGCCGAGGCCAACGAAGCGGCGATTAAAATCGCCCGCAAATACGCCAACGACAAAGGCATTCAGCAGCCCCACATCATCACCACCCAAAACAGCTTTCATGGCCGCACCCTAGCCACTTTGTCCGCCTCTGGGAATAGCAAAATTCAAAAAGGCTTTTACCCCTTGGTAGAAGGCTTCAGCCATGTTCCGTTTAACAACCTCGCCGCCATTGAAGCGGCCGCCACGGCCAATACCGTAGCGGTGATGCTAGAACCCGTGCAGGGCGAAGGCGGCATTCAAGTGCCTGATGCAGACTTTCTGCCCAACCTGCGCACACTCTGCGATGAAAAAGGCTGGCTGTTAATACTCGATGAAATACAAACCGGCAATGGGCGCACCGGCACCTACTTTGCTTACCAACACTATGATTTTTTACCCGATGTCGTCACCACCGCAAAAGGCCTTGGCAATGGCGTGCCCATTGGTGCCTGCCTGGCCCGTGGTGCGGCGGCGGAAGTGCTACAAACCGGCAATCACGGCACCACCTTTGGCGGCAACCCCCTGGCCTGCTGCGCAGGTTTAGCAGTTGTTTCAGCCTTAGACCCAGCCCTAATGGCGCGCATTACAACACTTGGAACGCGCATCAAAAATTCACTGCAGGAAGCGTTAACCGGCCACGCTAAGGTTAAAGCAGTGCGCGGACAAGGCCTCATGCTGGGCATCGAACTCACCGAAGACTGCGGCCAACTGGTGGAAGCAGCCAAAGAAATGGGTGTTTTAATCAATGTGACCGCAGGCAACACCATTCGCCTGCTGCCACCGTTTATCCTGACCGACGAACAAGCGGATACGCTCGTGCAAACGGTTGTTACTTTAATTCAAGGGCTTTAGGGAACCGCTATGGCCGTACGACATTTTTTAACCCTCAACGACCTTACCGCTGACGAACTGCACTACATCATTAATCAAGCGATCGCGCTGAAAGCCCGCTTTCGTCAAGGCCAAATTATTGAGCCGTTAAAAAATGCTGTGCTGGGCATGATTTTCGAAAAATCTTCCACCCGCACGCGGATTTCTTTTGAAGCGGGCATGACACAACTGGGCGGTGCAGCTATTTTCCTCTCGCCCAAAGACACCCAGCTTGGCCGTGGCGAACCCATTGAAGACTCCGCCCGCGTGATTTCCCGCATGGTGGACATCATCATGATCCGCACCTTCGGCCACGACATCATCGAACGCTTTGCCGCGCACTCAGCCGTGCCGGTCATCAACGCCCTCACGGATTCCTTCCACCCCTGCCAATTACTGGCCGATATTCAAACCTTTGTTGAACATCGCGGCAGCCCGCAGGGCAAAAAAGTTGCCTGGATTGGCGATGGCAACAACATGTGTCAGTCCTACATCAACGCCGCCCGCCTGTGCGACTTCCAACTCACCATCGCCTGCCCTGAAGGCTTCGAACCCGACGCCGCCTTAGTGGCCAAAAACTCCGACCGCGTAACCCTCGTGCGCGACCCGATGGACGCCGTGCGCGGCGCGCATTGGATTGCCACCGACGTGTGGGCCAGCATGGGGCAGGAATCTGAACAGGCCGTGCGCGCCGCGCAATTTGCCCACTACCAAGTCAACCACACCCACATGCAGGTTGCCGCAGCCGACGCCCTCTTCATGCACTGCCTGCCTGCCCATCGCGGTGAAGAAGTCAGCGCCGCACTGTTTGAAGACGCGCACTATTCCGTAGTCTGGGACGAAGCCGAAAACCGCCTGCACGCACAAAAGGCTTTATTGCTCTTTTTGCTCGGCAAACTTTAGCCCCCATGAACACACCACTGCTGCAACTGGATCGTATTCTCTGTTATTACGACGACCAGGTGCCCGTGGTAAACACCCTAAGCCTCAACCTTTATCACGACGAAATAGCCTGTTTATTAGGCTCATCCGGCTGCGGCAAAACCACCGTGTTACGCGCCATTGCAGGCTTTCAAACCCTAGCCGCAGGCAGCATCCGCCTGGCCGAACACCTAGTCAACGACGCCCACACCCACTACCCGCCAGAGAAACGCCGGGTGGGCATGGTGTTCCAAGACTACGCCCTCTTCCCCCATCTCACCGTGTTGGACAACATAACCTTTGGCCTGCGCGGCCAAGCCAAAAGCGAACGCAACCGCACCGGCCAAGAATTGCTTGAACTGGTAAAACTCGCAGGCTTACAACACCGCTACCCACACGAACTCTCCGGCGGCCAGCAGCAGCGCGTAGCCCTAGCCCGCGCCCTAGCCCCCAGGCCGCAGCTTTTATTATTGGACGAACCCTTTTCCAGCCTAGATACCGACCTACGCCGCAGCCTCGCCGCCGAAGTGCGTAGTATTCTTAAATCCCGCCACACCAGCGCCATCATGGTCACACACGACCAAGAAGAAGCCTTCACCTTCGCCGACAAAATTGGCCTAATGCACCAAGGCCAACTAGAACAATGGGACACCCCCTACACCCTCTACCACGAACCAAGCAGCCGCTATGTCGCGGATTTTATCGGCCAAGGCGTGTTTTTAAACGGCATCATTCGCAGCCAATGCCAAGTTGAAACAGAACTGGGCATACTGGAAGGCCCCCTCAACAACACCCTGCCCGCAGGCACAGCAGTACACCTATTACTGCGCCCCGACGACATCATCCTGGATCCAACCGGCCCAATCACAGCCCGAATCCTGCACAAAACCTTCAACGGCGCAGTGTGCCTATACCAACTACAACTCCCCACCGGCAGCCAAATCCTCTGCGCCCTCCCCAGCCACGAATTATTTAACGTAGGCGACAAAATGCCCCTGCGGGTGGATGCGCATCATTTGATTGTGTTTGGGGGGGATTAGTTTTTTGTGTGTGGGCTGGTGGTGTGCCGGGTTGTGCAAAGCGGATATTTCTAACCCCAAACAAAAAGCTAACCCAGTCACAAAATGTAACTTTTGTTTTGGGGTGAATTCTGGGTTTTACATCGACAATACGGCATTTTTCTGCCCGATAATTTTACGTTTCCCTTTGAATACAAACCTTACTCCTTTATCGTGTTAGTGATTGCAAACAGACGAACATTTTTACACGCGAAATTCTGGCTCCTTATGCCTGTTGTAGTGACAAGCTGCGCTTATTAAGATAAGGGCAGCTCTGGAAATCCACTTTTCGTGCGCTCGCATCAATTAACAATTAACAATTAACAATTAACAATTAACAATTAACAATTAACAATTAACAATTAACAATTAACAATTAACAATTAACAAT
>JBEGTZ010000177.1:0-8115 GCA_041179125.1 Pseudomonadota bacterium
GCCAACGCGGTTAGTTGCACCGTAGTCAGCGAAGCCAAATAGCGGCGAAATACCTCAACCCCAGTCCAGGCGCCTGCTTGGGCGTGTGTAATGGCGTGCGCGGCAATTTGTTTTTGTTGCGTGCTGCGCACTGAATGAATGATTCCCATCGACGTGGCTGTTAAACCCAGGCCCACTAAAACAATAATTAAAACGGTGGCTATACCGTTTTGATTTTTAGGCGAGGCGCTGGAAAAACTTTTAGGGAAAGTCATGGGACAACCTAATTAAGTAGAGTAAATATTGGGTAAGCAAAAAGTGTAATTAGACGTGCTAACGGCGGCATTAAATTGTTTGGCCGCACTATTGGCTGTAATGACCACTTGGGAATGCTGCGCCACCTTGCCTACTCCATAGGGCCAACAGGATTGTGTAGAAACTGCGAACGAAATAACGGGCGAAGCATAATTTTTAAATTCACCTAGGGTTTGGGCGTTGGCGTAGGTGAGTGTGTTAAGTGCGGCACTTTCTGTGCAGCCTGTGCTGGCATTTAGCAATTGAATTTCTCGATTGCTGCCCACGGCAGTATCACGCAGGCCTTTGCAATAAAATTGATTATTTATTTTATAGCGCCAATACAGTGTGTTCGCAGAGGTGGTGGATTGCGAATTAATATGCGTTGTGCCTACACCTGGAATACCAAAACCTGCATTTTGTAGTTCAAGCCGTGCCGTTAACATAGCTAAAGCAATTTGCCCGTCGTAAATGGCATCAATATTTGTTTCACCGGCTACGCGCACTAAGTTTTTATATAAGGTAAGGCTTCCGCCGATACATAAAAGTGAAATTAACATTCCAATTAAAATGCTAATTAATGTTGAACCTTGTTGCTGATGAGCTCCATTTGAGTTCACGCGATTCTGATCGGCCCAGTTTTTATGGCTGCTGGATTTAATAAAAAGTGCCGTAAACATATCCTATACGCCTGGGTATTATTGAGTTTGCACGCCGCCAACGGTAAACCTGCCATACGTACCCGTGTCCGTTCCTGCGGAAAGGACAATGGGCTGTTTTAAACCGCTTAATGTGGTGCCATTTACGGTGCCAGTGGTTGTGTTGCAACCGGTTGCAGTGACGGTAAGCGTTGCATCTGGCAGGGTGATGGTTTCAGGAGTTGAATCGCACAGATTCACTGTGCCATTACCGTGGTTGACTAATAATTCCCGCAATTGGCTCACCGCAAGATCTTGTACCGACATCTGCCGTTTACCCACTTCAACTTTTGACGTAATAGTGGTAACACCCACAGCAATAATGGCCATGAGCACCAGGCCAATAATGGCTTCAATTAAAAAATCGCCAGCTTGAAGGCGGGGTGATCCGTGGTGATTTTTAAATGAATTAATGGCGATTTTATGGTTGTGTGATTCAACTGAGGTTTCTAGGTTAAAACACTGCGCGGTTTTAAAGTTAGTAAATCGCAACGGTTTCATTTTCAATACCTGATCCACTAAATACAAAACTCGAACTGCTCGCGCAGGCCGTACAATTAGTCGATGATGTTATCAGTTGCCCTTTGGTTGAAAAACAAAGGCAACTTAATGCTTGTCCACCCGAGGTAATGGTTAAACCAGTACCTATTTTATTCGACCAGGTTGCCGTGCCGCCGCCGGTGGTGCAGTGGGCACTGGTAACAGTGCCGCTGGCTTCGCGAACTTCCACATTGCCGCTGGTTAAACAAATGGCCACGGCGGCATTGGTTTCTGAAATTTTATTTCCATTGCGCATAGCGCTGGCTTTAGCGCGGCCAATGGCTTGGCTGAGTACACCTTTGGTATTAACGGATTCTGCACTGCTGGTCCAGGATGCGCCCAATGGCACCGCCACCACTGCTAGGGTGCCAATTAATGCCACAGCAATTAATACTTCTACCAGCGTAAAGCCGGAGCTTAATTTCATTAGCAACTCCCATTACCCTTGCTGCATCCTGAAACAGTACAGGTACCACTTTCGACTAAAACAATAGTGCAACCCGTATACCCAGACCCAGAACCCGAAACTGTAATAGTGTATGCCGTGGCAGTTCCTACAGCGGAAAATGTAAATTTTTTGGATGCAGGCGACCAGCCGGAAAACGTAGTGGTGAGCACCGCATTCGCTGCGACCACAGGATATGCCAAGGCGCGCTGATAGCGGTTTTCAAACTGCAGTGCGAGAGCTTTGGCATCGGACTGCGCTGTTTTTAATTCGCCCGAAAATACAAAGCTGCTGTAACTGGGCACCGCAATGGCTGCCAATATTGCCACTATGGAAATGCCCACTAATAATTCAATTAAGGAAAATCCTTTGGAGTTGCGCATGTGTGTCTCATTTTTGTGTGTCGGAACAAGGGTTTTTGTCGTGCCGATCATTGTCTTCTTTGATTAAAGTATTGATGGGATATTATTTAAATACAAAGGGTATATGGTGGATATGAATAAATAGTCTTGATTGACTTTATGTCTGTTTGGTGGGGCATAAGAGGGAGTGGTTTTTTTATTATGCGTATTTTTTAATAACCAAAAAAAACATAGCGGAGCAAAAAAGTGCCGTAAAATTTTCCTTTTAACTTGAAGTGTCTAGGACTTAAGTGATTTGACAAAACTATGGCGCATTGTTTTTTTGGGATGGGGCGGAGCGCTTTAGGGGCTTTAGAGTTTTGATTAATTGGATATAAGGGTGTGCTCGCCCTTAACGCCATGTTGAAGTTAAGGGGCAAGCATGCTTGCGGGAAAATTAAACCATTATGGCGTTAGGATAATACTTGGCTAATTGTTTTTGAATAAAGGCGTAGCGGGTAAACTGTTTATGATCGGGCGGAATATTGCCGATGGCGCGCATACTTCGGCGGCACATTTTTTCTAACCGGTCGCTTGGGTTGTGCGCTTCGGTAAAAGAAACAATGGCCTGCACCAGGTTTAAATTTAAGCCGATGTGTTTTGGGTAGGCGGCAATGGCTTCATTAAATACACTAATAGCGTTTTCAAAATCTTTGGTGTCGTAGGCGCTAATACCACTTTTAGTGAGTTTGGCAGCCACTTGTTTACCGCTATCACTTATAGGCTCACCGGTAATACCGTCGATAATACGCATTAAATTGGCATCATTGGGGTGGCGGGCGGCAACCGAGGTTAAGATGCCTCGAGCTTGCTCTTCTTCATTCATTGAATACAGTGTGCGTGCAAATTCTAAGTTGGCATGTGCCGATGGGTTGCGCAGGTTTTGAAACATGCCTTTCGCTTTGGTCATTAACTCCTTTGCTTTTACTTCATTACCTTGCGCCATTTGCATTTGTACTTCAACCATCGCCACTTGGGTATTTACTTCAGGGTTGCCTTCATAGCGTTTGCGGGCGCGATCTAAAAAAGTATTGGCTTGTTTAATGAGATTTTTAGCCTCTGCGGATTTATCTCCAGCCGTGTGATCGGCCACTTTGCGTGCGTAATTAAAATAATCTTGGGGTGATTCATGGCATGAATTAACGCCCCAGCGAATAGCATTTTGAAAAGAGCGAATGGCAATATCATCATCGCCATTTAATTCGGCTACGTCGGCTAAACGCCTGTGGCGATGAGCCGATTTAGGCGAGACGTGTGTGGCGCGCTCCACAGCTTTTTGCGCACTGATCATGTCGTTTTTTTGTGTGTATAAATCGGCCAATAAATCGTGCGCTTCAATATAGCGCTCATCTTCACGAATGATACCTTCTAACATACTTTCGGCAGCATCGAATTTGCCCATCGCTAATAGTGTTTTACTCATGCCTAGGCGCGCCCAAATAAGTGGTTTGGCAGATAACACCGAGTCGTAAAGTTGATGCGCTTCTTTTAATTGCCGCAATAAAAACAGCAACTGGCCTTTCATTTTTATACAATCGGGCGCGTACTGATGGTCTTTATCGATAAATTCATTGCAGCGTTCTACCGCTTTGCGGTAATCACCGTCTGAAATCGCTTGCTTGATCGGCAGTAGTGCTTCATGGCGAATGATGGCGCGGTTCAGCCGCATTTTAAGGCTGGCTTCAGTATAGGGTTTGGTAATGTAATCATCAGGTTGACATTCAAGCGCACCGAGTACCATTTCGCGGGAAGTCTCCCCCGTTAACATGATAAAAAGGCTGGTCATGAGCAATACGCGTAAAAAGCGCACTTCTTCAAGCAGTTGTTGGCCGTCTTTACCTACCCCCAGATTGTAATCGCAAATTACAATATCGTATTTATTTTGTCCGCACAGGCGAATAGCTTCTTCACCGTCCGCAGCGGTATCAACTGTTTCAGCACCAAATGTGCGTAACGTGCGTTTGAGATTGCCGCGAATTTCTGGAAAGTCGTCAATTATTAGACATTTTTTCTTGTTGTAAATTTTAATTATGTCAATTTGACGTAATTCGTTCAGCGCAGTACTGGCTTCTATTTTCATCCTGGGTAGGCTCTCACAACAAATTGCTACAATTTATAAAGGGTACCTCCGGAAATCCACTTTTCGTGTGCTCACTTCGTTATTTTCGTACTCAGTCGGTCATTTATACTGCATAAACTCCCTCCCTCGGCTTTGGCATCCTGCGTCGCTCTACCTTCTGCATCCATGCAGTCGTCCGCGCGAAAATGCCTTGCGATCATCACGAAAATTGAATTTCCGGAGGCACCCATAAACAGTGTAGCAGGCATTGCTGAGGCTACCGCTTTATCTAGCCTGTGAGTGTTTTGCTAAACACCTTAGATTGCCTTTGATAATTATAAAGTTTGCGTCGCTCCATCGGTAAATCCTCTATGGCGCAAGCAGAGAAGCCCTGTTCAATAAACCAATGGGCGGTTTGTGTGGTGAGTACAAACAATCGCGTTAAGCGAATACTGGCGGCGTAGCGTTCAATATGTTTTAGCAATTTAGCTGCGCGCCCATCTCGACGGTGCTCCGGGTGTATGGCGACACAGGCGAGTTCGCCCGCATTATTTTCACTGTACGGGTACACTGCCGCGCAACCGATGATAATGCTGTCTTTTTCCATGACGGTAAAAAAATGAATTTCCCTCTCTAATATTTCTCTCTCGCGTTTAACTAAAATTCCTGCGGCTTCTAAGGGTTCTATTAAATTTAAAATACCCACAACATCTTCAATGGTGGCAAGGCGAATGGTTTCATAGTGGTCGCGGTACACCATTGTGCCTGCGCCATCGCGGGTAAATAATTCTTTTAATAATGAGCCATCTTCATTGGCGGAAATAACATGGGCACGCGCCACACCATTATCACAGGCCTGAAGACACGCACGCAGGGAAAAATAGGTATTGTTGCGGCTGTGTAAGGGTTGATCTACTAAAAAACTTTCGCACTGCAAGCGTGTTAATTCGCGATAATGTTTTCCGTCTTTATCTATTATTTGGCCGTCGTCGTTATAGGCGATGAGTTTATCCGCCTGTATGGCCGTTGCCACACTCACGGCGACATCGGCAAAACTTAAATTAAAAATTTCGCCAGTGGCGGAATAACCTAGTGGTGAAATAAGTGCAATGGCGCCGGTTTCTAATAGGCTGATGATGCCGCTTTTATCAATGGAGCGCACTTTACCGGTGTGTTGAAAATCCACGCCATCAATAACCCCTTGCGGCATAGCGGCGATGAAATTTCCGCTGCGGATACGTATTTTTGCGCCGTACATAGGCGAATTAGGCAAACCATTGGAAAACCCAGCCTCCAGCCATAATCGAGTGGCACCCACGGCGGCGATGACCTGTTCTATATCATTTTTGGATGTAATACGCAGGCCATGATGAAACTGCGAGCGGATATTTTTTTCGGCCAATTGCTCTTCAATTTGGTAACGCGCCCCGTGAACTACCACCAGCCGAATACCCAAACTATTGAGCAGCGCAATATCGGAGATAATATTCGAAAGATTGGCCTGCTCAATACAATTGCCCGGCAGCATAATCACGAAGGTTTTATCCCTGTGCGCGTTAATATACGGGGATGAATGGCGAAACCAGCGAACGTAGTTATCAGGGGCATTGGTCATTGCGGCGTGCTCAGAATAAGTTCTAACGGGCGATTATACGCAGCAATTTTAGCGATGGGGATGATTCATTTAGGTTTTGTGAGGCGTTGGGTATTCGTTAGCGGGGCGGGTTTAGATCCGCGATGTGATTAAAATGCTGTGTGTACTCGCCCCAATTATTTTGGGCAAATTGCGGGCGCCCGAAATAATAACCTTGCAGTAAATCGCAACCGGCTTGTTTGGCTAATTCTAATTCTGCGAGGGTTTCCACACCTTCTGCAATAATATCCAAACCTAAGCTATGCCCAAGTGCTGTTACGGCTTCTATTACTTTTCGGTTGCGGTCGTTTTTAGAGTTTTCAATAAAAAATTGTTTATCAATTTTAAGTGTGTCCAAAGGCAACAAGGTTAAATAGGCCATAGACGAATAACCGGTGCCGAAATCATCAACTGCTATGCGTATGCCTTTGTCGTGTAAGCGTTGCAATAAATCAACGCTGCGTTCAGGGTAAAGCATGAGCGTGGATTCAGTGATTTCTAGTTCAACTCGATTCGGTTCAATATGGTAGCGTGTAAATGCGTGTTCTATGGTGTGAATGATGGACTGGCGGTAGCAATAGTTGGCGGGAATATTCAAACAAATATCGGCGTTAATACATTCTTTTTTCCATTGTTGCATTTGTTTAAATGCGGTGTGAAATAGCCATTCATGAAACGGTTCAATGAGGTGAAGCCGGTCGATCATATTAATTAATTCAGGCGCGCCGATGGTGAAATCGGTTCTGGGCCAACGGCTTAACGCTTCTAAACGGCGTAATTGATGCGTTTTGGCGCAAACAATTGGCTGATACACTAAGGCTAATTCGCCTTGGGAAATTGCTTTGGCTAATTCACGCTCCAATAATTGTTGCCGCGACCAACGCTCTTTATGTTCGCTGGAAAAACTCACCCAATTATGTTCTTGCGTGTTTTTAGCCAGAATTAAGGCTTCATCTGCGTGTTTGAGGAGTTCTTCAACACTGGCCGCCACGGGGTAGGTGGCAATACCGGCGCAGGCACTTAATTGAATAGGAATACCGTTGACTTCAAACGGCGTTTGTATGGCTTGCATGATTTTTTCTGTAATTACATGGCTTATTTGGTCGTCCACATGCTCCAATAAAACCACAAATTCATCGCCGCCCATGCGTGCAGGGCTGTCTGTGCTGCGGCAATTATCGCGGATGCAGGCGGCCACATATTGCAAAACCTTGTCACCGATGTCGTAGCCGTAAATTTCGTTGACGGGTTTAAAATTATTTAAATCAATCACGAGTATTGAGCAGCTTTGCCCGTAGCGATTGCAGCGCCCCACCGCATGGGATAAACGGTTATACAATAAATTGCGGTTTAATAAACCGGTAAGGCTGTCATAGTGCGCCAGGTTATTAAGTTGTTTTTGTAATTGGCTGGTGTGAATGGCGTTGTGAATAGCACTGCTTAATAAAGGCGCCGTCATGGATTTTAGCGTTAAATAATCCTGTGCGCCTTGTGCTAATGTTTGGCCGGTATCGTCTTCGCCATCGTTTTGATTAATTAAAAGCAAGGGTAAATTATCGCTGCTGTATTCCCTGCGCAGAGATTTAACTACGCTTTGCTCTGAATGTGTTTGCATTTGGGTATCGAGCAGGCAGCACAAAGGGTGGTGAAGTCGAATTTTATGCAGAGCGTCTTCTGCATGGGTAGCAACAATTAATTCATCCCAGTGTGCATTGGGGATGCCTAAATAACCTGCAATTGCTTCACAGGTGGAGGCTTCATCGCTAATAAGCATAATTGCGCGCGAAGCGCTTGACGGCGCTTTCATTGTTTGTTGCCGTAGTGTATTAGGTTGGCGTGTGTCACAGCGGAGCGTGTAAAAAAATCAAACGGAATACCTAAAACCACGGGTTGACGACTCCAAGCAGTGTTATGCGTGCAAATGCAAAAACGTCCGCTGGGTGCCCAACGGCGGTTTCTAGGTTAAAGCATAGCCTAGCCCCTGTGCGCCGCAAGTGAGACAAAATTCTCACTTATGGGCACCTTGCGGAAATTCACTTTTCGCGCGCTCGCTGCGTTATTTTCGT
>JBEGTZ010000178.1:0-9549 GCA_041179125.1 Pseudomonadota bacterium
GCGGCGGTTGTCATCAGCCTGGCACGTTTGGAATTTCAGCGCCCAATGCTGTAGGCCCCGGTCAAAGCTGGCCGAACTCTGACCTTGGAGGTTTTGTGCATGTTAATGAAAATCCCGTCAATGGTATATTTCGACTGTCTCCTGCGTTAACCCAAGTATTTCTGCCCGCACGCAAAGCGGATTTAGAAAGCTTTTTGGGGGCCTCTACGCGCATTATTGAGCCACCCATTTTGGTATTGCCTGGCATAACGCTTCCACTTAAGCCCGTGCCCTTGCCCAAAATTGATGTGCAAAAAATGAATTTGGATGAGGTTCAGGTGACGCCAGTTCGCAGTAAACGAGCGGGTTAAATTTGGCTGGAGATTTTAAAAACCCCTTTTTAGGGGTTTTTTTAATTTCTCGATAGCAGGTGTTAACCCACCTCTTGACTTTTCAAGGCAGAAAGCCGTTTTTGGAGCAATGCCCCCTGTGTCAGACTACTTGTCGCCTCTACGGATTGCTGTGAAAATAATTTTTTTCATCTTCTTTTTTCGCCTCAACAATTAAATCCTGGCAATCTTCAATATAGGCATTGAGCTTTTCAATTAATGAGGCGTTTTGTTCTGGGCTGCGGCTGTTGAGTGTGTCGGCCATGAGTTCGTAGCTTAGGTTTTGGTTGAATTCCATTATTGCTCGGTTTTTTTGGCTCCAGTCGGTGATGTCGTGCAGCAATAATTTTTTTAATTGTGCGGAATAATCGGCGGCTGTGGGTTGGCTTAATAGCTGGGCCATTAATTGTTCCCATTGGTCTTGTTCTTGTGATGCGGCGGCGCCGAAGGGTTTTAGATCTTGGCTCCAGCGGGTGATGCGGGTTTTTTGAGTGTTGTTTAAGCGCCCCATGTATTTTTTGATGCTTTTTAAAGCGTCGTTTTTTAAGTCTTCGCGGATGTCTTCTATGTTTGGGGTGAGGTACAGCGCTTGGTAGTCTTTTTGGTCTTCATTTAAAGTTTTAAATAATTGTTGTATTTGTTTTTCATTTAAAGATTGTGTGAGTGTGGCGATGTGCGGCAAGAGGTTGTCTAGCGATTGTTCGCCAAAATATTTAATGCGTTGGCGATAACTATGTATTTCGCTGGGTGTTAACGGCGGGCCGCTGAGGCGGTTTTTGGCGTCGGTTAAAAATACAATGTATTCAGGCAGTGCGTGGCGTTGGTGCCAGTGGTGGAATGCTTGGATGCTTTTTTTGGCGTGTTGTGATTGTTGGTTATTGAGTGATAAATAGTGGTTGAGTTTGTAGTGCAGGCCCCAGTCTAAAAAATAATAGGCAATTTTTACGGTGCAGCCGCTGAGTGGAAGGGTAATTGCCAGTAGCAAAATAAGCCTGAGTGTACGGGTGTGCATGGTTGTAATAGCTGCTGTTGGGGGTTTGGTTTTTTTTAAGATGTAATCGGTCTTAAAGTTTTGCTGTTTCGTGCCGCCAGGTGCGTAAGTTCATACTAACCTTAACCTATAAGCCAAACCCTTAGGGGCTTTCCCGTTTGCCGGTTTACGCAGGTGGGAACAGGCCCTAGGTTAAACCTAAAAACCTCAGTTGAACTCTGCTGCGAACGCCTAACACTTGAATTTGCAGTGTTTTTTGCTGAATTTTGGCTCACCGTAGTGCTGACTACTGCTTTCACCAAAATTCAGCAAAAAACACTGCAAATTCGGCGTTTTAGTCGCTCTCGCTACGAGTTCAACTGAGGTCTTTAGGTTAAACAGTTTTTGGAAGGTGGATATGATTAATTCTGTAATTCAACAGGGCGCTTTGGGGATGCAGCAAAGCCAGGCGCGTATGCTGACCAATGCTCAGGATATTGCCGGCAGTGTTAAGCCGGTGGATGTGGCCGCAGACAAGTTGGCACCGCCTGCGCCTTCGTTGGAGGAGGCGATGTTGGATTTGCAGCAGAACAGAATGTTGTTTGATGCTTCGGCTAAGGTGTTTTCTGCCGGTAGCCAGGCGTTGGGGCGGTTATTGGATACGTCTGCTTAGGAGTTATTTATGGTGAGTATTTCTTCAGTATCGTTTAGCGCGCCGCAGCCTGCGGCTTATACGCAGGTGGGGCAAATTCCAGTGGGGCAGGAGACGGGCGAGCAGCGTTTGCAGCGTGTTCGCCCGGTGGAGCAGGCGCCGCGCACTGAGGGTGCGGTTGAAGATAAACGCGCTAAACCTGTTGATGCGCAGGATAAACGCCAGCAGGCGCAGCAGGCACTTGAGCAGAAGGCAGACCAAAGCCAGTTGGATCAGTTGGATCAGTTGAAGCAGTTGGCCTCCCGCGATCGCGAGGTGCGCGCGCATGAGTTGGCGCATAAGGCGGCGGCGGGCAGTTACGGCGGGGCGATTCGGTTTGAGTATCAGCGCGGGCCGGATGGTAATCGCTATGCGGTGGGCGGTGAGGTGGATATTGATACCTCGCCGGAGTCTTCCCCGGAGGCGACTTTGGCTAAGGCGCGCACGATTCAGCGTGCGGCCAATGCCCCGGCACAGCCTTCGGATCAAGACCGAGCGGTGGCGGCCCAAGCGGTACAAATGGCGCAGCAGGCTTTGCAGCAGATCGCTGAATCTCGTCAGGTGGAGTCTCGTCAGGAGTCGTCTCGCTCGGTGGAGCGGGCGGATAAAAAGGCATCGTCAGACACCTTCGCGGTGGAATTAAAATCAAGCCCGGCTCCGGGGGATAAGCCCGCTGAGGAGTCAGGCAAAGTAGCCAAGCCAGAAGCTGATGGCAAAGCGGTTGTAACGTTGGAACGCGAGCGGCATGACAAACGCTTGGATGTCTATGTGGGGAATGATATAGCGCGCACGAAATTCCATGCGCGGGCGTAGGTTGGGCAGTAATGCCCAACACAACACATTCCGCTCCAGCACGCCGATATTTCAAGGCGCCGCATGGCGACCATTTTTTATCGAAGACACTGCTGCGTTGGGCATTACTGCCCAACCTACACCATAACGGTACTTTTACTTAAATTAACGTACCGCACGGATATAGGCTGAATAGTTACAGCCCTTCTGCGAACACCTAACACGTGAACCTAGTGCAATGGTGCGGACAGCCATTCATACGCTGAACCTTTGCTCTTCTTTATGCGCAGTATTTCTGCACACGCCAAACACAGCAAAACCTCCCGCCTGGGCTATGGTTAAAGGAGCTATTTTCTTGCTGCGCTGAGCCTTCTTCGCCTGCACAGCGCCTTTTTTGTTGCATTACAAGGAATTAACTATCCCTATGATTCAGGCTGTCAAACCCAGCCGAACCGTGTGGTTCTGGGTGTTTATTGTTGGTGTATTAACCTTGCTCAGTAGTGTGGCGTTGCTGTGGCAGGGGCATCGGCAGCAGCGTGCGCATTTTTTGGTGGCGCAGAGTACTTTGGCTGCTGCCACTGGGCGGCAGTTGGGGGTGTACGATGCCCTGCTGGCTCAAACAGCCCTCTCTAAACCCTCGGGCGATTCTGCCCCGTTAAGCCTGATTAAAGTCTCAGTTAACCCAAACGATACACAGCGCTGGCAGGTGGTGGCGGCGAATGTGCCGGAGGCGAATTTTTCATCGGGCGCTAATTTTGCCGATTGGGTGGGCACGGGTGCGCAGGTGTTTACGTCTTGGCGGCTGATTAAGGCGCCGGAGCCTGGCTTGTTAATCGCCCAGCCCGGCTGCGAGGTGGCCGGGCCTGAATGCGACCACGGCTGGTTTGCTTTTGTACCCATCCACGCATTGCCCGGCGCACGGGAAGCGGGTTGGCGTTTGCTGCTTGAACAGGAAAAAGGCTTAACGCCGGTGTGGCCGCAGCCGGTTGACAAAGTGGTTAACCAAGGGGTTGCGAAGGAGAACGTGCAGTTTTTTACTTGGCGTGGCAAGCGTTGGGCGGTATATGCCGATGGCCCCGGCTGGCCTTGGTGGGGCAGTGCGCTGGCGTTAGTGATGAGCGTGTTTTTAGCGGCCTTAGTGGGTGTACTGCTGTGGTTGCGAGAAGTAATCGAGAACCAGGCGCGCGAGCAGGCCAGTGCAGATGCGATGGAGTCTGTGAGTGATGAGGCGTTGTTGATTATCCGCCCGGACGGAAAAATTACCCGTTGGAGCCGAGGCGCTATTTTGTTGTGGGAATACGGCCCCCGTGAGGCATTGGGGCTGTCTGTGACGCAGTTGTTTAGAGGGCCAGGTTTGTCTGATGCGCTTAACCCTTTGGCCAAAGGTAAGCAGGTGCGCGGGGTGGAGCTACAGGGTAAAAATGCTAAGGGCGTTGAATTTAGTGTGCGTTTAAACGCGGTGCCTATTTTAAATAGACGCAAGCAAGTAGTTGGAGCGGCGCTGAGTATGTTTGATTTGCGGCCCGAGAAAACCGCCCAAACACGCCTGATGGCGCAAGAGAAAATCCTCGCCCACAACATGTCGTTGTTGGAGAAAAACGCAGACCGTTTTTATTCCCTTGAGCAAGGTAGGCGTCAACTGCAAACCGTGTTGGATGCAGTGCCATTTGTGATCGGTTATTGGGACAAAAACCAAATAAATCAGGTCGCCAACCGAGCGCATCAAGGGCGCTATGGTGTGGATATGGCAGACATCCCCGGCATGAGCCTGCAAGAATTATTATCCCCCGAGGACTACGCTGCGCAGCTGGGCCGTGTGCAGGCGGTGCTGGCGGGCATGGCGCAAAGCTATGAATACACACAAACCAACAGCGACGGCGCATTGCAGCATTTCCTCGGGCAGTATTTACCCGACACCAGCAAAACCGGGGTGCGCGGGTTTTATGTCATCGAACAGGAAATCACCGAGCTGGTAGAAGGCAATTTACGCCTGGGCCAAGCCTTGGAAGAAAACGAAGTTCTGCTCACCACCATCAACAATCAACTGCTGTATTCAGTCACCGATGCACGCGGTGTGATTTTGGATGTCAACACCAACTACTGCGCAGCGCTGGGTTATGAGCGCGAGGAACTGCTGGGCCAAACCCACCGCTTAGTCAACTCCGGCGTACACAGCGAAGACTTCTGGCGCGGCCTGTGGGAGTGCCTGATGGCGGGAAACCCCTGGCGGGCGGAGCTGTGTAACCGCACCCAAGACGGCCAAGAGCGTTGGTTTGATACCGTCATTGCCCCCTTCCACGGCGCCACCGGCAAGGTGGAAAAGTGCGTGGCCCTAAGCATCGACATCACCTCCCGCAAAGCGGTGGAGCAGGAGCACCAACGCCTGGGGCAACTATTGCGCGATGTGCTCGCGGCGGCCTCGGAAGTGGCGATTATCGCCACCGACACCACCGGCGCCATCACCCTGTTTAACCAGGGCGCCGAGCGCATGTTGGGCTACCGCGCCGAGGACATGCTGGGGGAATTCGCCGTACCGCGCTTGCACCTGCCGGAGGAGATCAGCGCCTTCGAAGCACAAGCGCACAACCCAGAAGACCTCAGCGGTTTCGCCCTGCTCAGCGCGCAGGTGTTGCAGGCCGGGCCGCACACCCAACAGTGGACGTACCGGCGCCAGGATGGCAGCCAGCTGAATGTATCCGTCACCCTCAGCGCCATGCGTGATCACAGCGCCAGCGATCACAACTCAAATGATGAGCACGCAAGCGACGAGCACGCAAGCGATCCAGAAAACGCCCTAGTGGGCTACCTCATCGTCGCCGCCGACATCACCGAAAGCCTCAAACAACAGCAGGCGCTGGTGTCCGCCAAAGATCAATTGATGGTGGCCGCCGAAGTGGCGGAGCTGGGCGTGTGGGAATACCTGCCGGAAACCAACCGGCTGAGCTGGAATGAACGCATGTTCGAGATTTTTGACCAGCCCGCAGACGAACCGCCCGAAGGCATTGAAACCTGGTTTGAGCGCGTACACCCGGAAGAACAAACGCAGATTGCTGCGCTATTTGAACGCGGGATACAGCAGCAAGCGGAGTTCGAAGGTGTATTCCGTTTTCTCACCCCCGCAGGCGCCCTGCGCTACATCCAGCTGGGTGCGCATTTTGAATGCAACCTCGCAGGCCAGGTGTTTAAAGTCACCGGCATCAGCCGCGACATCACCGGCCAGCAAGAACTGGAAAATCAACTGCGGCAAGCGAAAGAACAAGCCGACGCCGCCAACCTCTCCAAATCACAATTTTTAGCCAACATGAGCCACGAAATCCGCACACCGATGAACGCCGTGCTGGGCATGTTGCAACTGGTGGGACAAACCCAACTCGGCCTGCGCCAACAGGATTACGTCAACAAAGCCCAAACCGCCGCCAAATCCCTACTCGGGCTGCTCAACGACATTCTGGATTTCTCCAAAATCGACGCAGGCAAACTGGTGATAGACCCCACCGCCTGCGCCCTGGACGACATCTGCGCCGACGTGGCCGTAGTGATGGCGGGCAACCAGGCCGACAAACCGGTCGAGGTTATCTTCGACCTAGCCCCCGAACTGCCCCGCGCCGTACTCATAGACAAACTGCGCATCCAACAAGTGCTCATCAACCTCATCGGCAACGCCCTCAAATTCACCGCCCAAGGCCAAATTTGGGTGCGCCTCACCTGCGCAGACGGCGCGAACGAAAACGCCACCCGCGTACTGTTTAGCATCCAAGATACCGGCATTGGCATCCACCCAGACCAACAACAACGCATCTTCACAGGCTTCGTCCAGGCGGAAGCCTCCACCACCCGCCGCTATGGCGGCACCGGCCTAGGCCTGGTCATCACCAAAAACCTCATAGACTTAATGGGCGGCCAACTGCGCCTGCACAGCGAACTGGGACAGGGCAGCACCTTCAGTTTTGAACTGCCCCTACCCCCCGCCCAAACCCCCACCCTCAGCGCCAAACCGGCACTGGCCGGTAGCGTTCTGCTGGTACACGAAACCCCACTCGCCCTGAGCGTGCTGGAGCGAGACCTCACCCACCTAGGCTTTGAAGTCACCTGCGCCCACAGCGCCGCCGACGCCCTAAGCCTAGCCGAAGGACACGCCCGCAGAGGCGAAAGCTTCAGCCTAGCCCTAGTGGACTGGCGCCTGAGTGAATCCAACGGCCTAAACCTAGGCCGCCAACTGCACGCCATCAACCCAAACCCACTCGCCGTAATCCTCCTACTCACCCAACGGGAAAAAGAACACCTAGCACAACTGCACGGCCACGACGCCCAGTACCTCTGGCACCTAAGCAAACCCATCGTGCGCCCCGGCCTAGAACAAGTACTGCGCCTCGTCCTCAGCGGCGACAAAAGCCAACCCAACACCCCAGAAACCCAACAAATACTGGCGGGCACCTCCCTATTAGTCGTGGAAGACAACCCCCTCAACCGACAAGTCGCCGCCGAACTGCTCGGCGGCGTGGGCGCCCAAATTAGCCTGGCCGTTGACGGCCTGGATGGCGTGCATAAAGCCTGTGCCAAAGGCGCCCACTACGACCTAATACTCATGGACCTGCAAATGCCCAACCTGGACGGCCTAGAAGCCACCCGCAAACTGCGCGCCCTCGGCCACACCCTGCCGATCCTAGCCATGACCGCCAACGCCTCCGCCGAAGACAAAGACGCCTGCCTCGCCGCCGGCATGAACGGCCACCTCAGCAAACCCATCGACTTAAACCTAGTCATCAGCGCCATTTGCAACGCCCTAGGCACCCAAAACACCCCTCAAGCAGCCAACGAGCCAGAACGCGAAGCTTTAAAAACCGAGCCTTTGGACGAATCTTTCGACATGAAAGAACAACAAGCCGAAGCGACTCAAAGTGCCGGTGAAGAGATGGAGCCTGAAGAATCGAACATTGAAGAAATGAATGATGACGAAGCGAATGACGAAAAAACTAACGACGAAGAAACGAACGATGTAGAAGCGAACAACGAAGAAGCGAACATAGAAGAAGCGAACATAGAAGAAGCGAACATAGAAGAACTCGCAGGCGAAGAGCGGGAGAGCGACGAGCGAAACACCGAACAACTGAAAACCGAAGAAGCTAAAAGAGAAGAAACTCAAAAAGAAGAACCCAACCCCCAAAACTCGGAACACCCAGCACCCAGCGCAAAACCAGCCGAAACCGCACCCCCCACACCAGAACCCCAACCCCCAACAGACGAATGGGTAGAAGACCTCGACTCAATACTGCGCCGCTTCGGCGGCAAACGCGCACTATTCCAAAAAATGCTCGCCAACCTAGAACCAGAAACCCAGCGCCTACTAGAAGAACTCAAAAGCGCCTGCCAAACCAGCGACCGCCCCCGCGCCACCGCCGCCGCCCACAGCCTAAAAGGCACCGCCGCCACCTTCGGCGCCAAAGCCCTCTCCCAGCGCGCCGCCCAACTAGAAAAACGCCTAAAAACCACCGAAGAAGACCTCACCACAATCCTCACCCCAGAAGCCTACACCACACTAGAAGAAGCCCTAGTGGCCGCACTGGCCGAACTGGGCCAACGGTTGGCGGCTTAAACCGAAAGTTTATTTGTAACTATTCAGCGCATCGGCACCTAGTTAACCGCGCACGTCGGGTTAATTTTTGCGCAGGTCGGAAAAGCCAAAGGCGCCTTCATGCATCCCAGGCCCACCGCAATCTACGCATTTAAAGCGCACCTACGCCCGCCCTAAAGCCCCGACAACGGGCTACGCACCCCACTCGCACCCTGCCGCAACACATGCGTATAAATCTGCGTCGTCGCCACATCGCTATGCCCCAACTGCTCCTGCACCGTGCGAATATCCGCCCCGCTTCCCAACAAATGCGTCGCAAAACTGTGCCGCAACGTATGGCAGCCCACCGGCTTATTAAGCCCGCACCGCAAAGCCCCCACCCGCACCGCCTTCTGCAATCCCGACTCATCAATATGATGCCGCCGCCACACCACGCCACTGGCCATCGAATCGCGGCTCAACTTAGCCGCCCCAAACACATACTGCCAACCCAGCTCCTTCGGCGCACTCGGGTACTTCCGCCCCAAAGCATCCGGCAACCAAACTCCAGCAAATACAGGGTTCAACACATCCTGCGCCAAATAACCTGACACTAAATCGATTTGCGCCCTTAACGCCAAATGTAACTCCGGCGCCAACGTCACCTGCCGGTGTTTACCCCCCTTACCATTCCAAATCCGCAAACAGCCATAATGAAAATCAACATCCTGCACCCGCAACCGCAGCACCTCCATCAGCCGCAACCCACTGCCATACAACAACTGCACCGGCAATAAAAACCCCGCAGGCACAGCCGCCAACAATTTACGCATCTCATCCTGCGTCAACACCACCGGCAGCTTTCGCGGGATTTTAGAATTATTAAAACGCAAATTAAGCCCCAGCGGTTTATCCAAAATTTTCCCATACAAAAACACCAAAGCATTCAACGCCAACTTCTGCGTAGCCTGGCTCACATCGCGCTGATTAACCAAATACGACAAAAAAGCCTCCACCTCCACATCCCCCATATCATTCGGGTGGCGCTTACCACTAAAGGGCGCCTCCGGAAATTCAATTTTCGTGATGCTCGCAAGGCATTTTCGCGCGGAGGGAGGGAGTTTATGCGGTATAAATGACCGACTGAGCACGAAAATAACGAAGCGAGGGCGCGAAA
>JBEGTZ010000179.1:0-4723 GCA_041179125.1 Pseudomonadota bacterium
GCCCGTGTATTTTCATGGAGGCTCTTGGTGAGGTGTTGCCGGGCGTGTGGATGCGGACTTAGAACTGTAAATTTTGGTGCGTCAAACCCTAACTTCCAGCAATAGGTAAAACCGTAATCAACATCAATATCGGCACAGCCCAACTGCGGTTATATTCCATCTCAATCGGTTTTATATGTTGCTCCAAGGCAGGAAACTGGGGCAGTTGGCCTACTACCTGCGCCAAATCCGTCATCCGCAAATCCATCACTGCGGATAAATCCAACAAGGTACACACCGCTAAATCTCGATATAACACATAGTGCCCCGAGCGGGTTTCGCTCAGCCAACCGGCGTTCAGCCATTTATCGCGCAAGCGTTGCCAGTGGTGTTGATCAACCCCGGCCTGAATTACCGCCAGCTCATCCAATGGCTTACCGCTTAATTGGCTTGCGCGCAGCAGCGCTAAACATACCAGTGCTGCGGATAAATCGCTCAGGCCATCGCGCCTTAATACATAGCGTTTTTCGGCCAAAATCCTCACTAAAACTGCCCCGCTCAGCACGGTCATCCATAAAAAATTCACCCACAATAAAAACAGCGGCAAGGCGGCAAAGGCGCCATAAATAAATTTGAAATTAGCATTTGCCACCACCAGGCTGAACAGCCATTTCAACAATTCAAACCCCACCGCCGCCAACACGCCACCGGTAACGCCGTATTTAAGTGGCACGGTGCAATTAGGTACGGCGATAAATAACAGGCTAAAAGCGGTAGCTGTTAATAACACGGGGAAAACAGCCACCAGCGGTGAGGGAATGGCGGCACTGCCTAATACCCAATATTTAAACGATAAAAAATAGGTCGAAAGCGCAAATGCTGTCCCAATCAATAAAGGCCCCACACTTAACACCGCCCAATACAGCAGCCATTTATTCAAGCCGCGACGGCCGCGACGCACGCCCCAAATGGTGTTGAAGGTGCGCTCAATATTTCCCAGCATTAAAAAGGCCGTTACTGCTAAAAATAAGGCACCAAGCCAGGTGAGTTTTTGCGCCTGTTTGCTGAAGCTTGCAAAATAAGACTGAATGACCGCGCCAGATTCCGGCACAAAATGCATAAACATAAATTTTTGCACCTTGGCGGCAACACCGGTAAATTCCGGCACCATTGAAAATACCGCGTAGGTAACGGTCATTAATGGCACCAGGGCAAACAAGCTCATATAGGTGAGTGCCGCCGCCTGATCCTGACAGGCCGCCGCGCGATAATCGCGGAAAAACTGCGCCCCCAGGTTATAAATCCAGCCCATACCGATACGCTCAAAACGCTGTTTTAAACCTGTTGCTTGCATGTTGGGTGATACTCCCGGCAGTGCTACACTGCTGATACTTAAAACTAAATCGAACTAATATGGCTGCCCACTACCGTATTTACCACAATCCGCGCTGTGCGAAATCCCGCCAAACACTGGCCTTGTTGCAAGAAGCGGGGATTACCCCCGAAATTCGCCTCTACCTAGACACGCCCCTCAGCTCAGACGAACTCAGCCAAATCATCCGGCTGTTAGGGTTTAATTCCGCCCGCCAGCTGATGCGCACCGGCGAAGATATTTATAAAAGCCTTGCCCTCAACAACGCATCACTCAGCGAAGAACAATTAATAGCCGCTATGGTAGAGCATCCCAAGTTAATTGAGCGCCCCATTGTTGTTAAAGGCCAACACGCCGTTTTGGGGCGCCCCCCTGAAACCGTCCTAACACTCATCGGTTAATGCCATGTCGCTTCCGTATATTCTCATCCTGTATTACAGCCAACACGGCAGCACCCGGCATTTAGCCCAGGCGATTGCCGAAGGCGTGGACGGCGTTAAAGGTATTGAAGCGCGGCTGCGTAGCGTGCCTAAAGTTTCCACCGAATGCGAAGCCATAACCCCCGGCATCCCGGCAGAGGGCGATATTTACTGCACAGAAAGCGACTTAAAAGACTGCGCAGGCTTATTGCTGGGCAGCCCCACGCGCTTTGGCAACATGGCAGCAGCGTTAAAATACTTCTGGGATGGCACCGCCAACCTGTGGCTTAACGGCCACTTAGAAGGCAAACCCGCCGGTGTGTTTACCTCAACCAGCTCCTTACATGGCGGGCAAGAATCCACCTTGCTCAGCATGATGATTCCACTGTTACACCACGGAATGGTGATAGCCGGCATCCCCTACTCCGAAACCGCCCTGCACAGCACAGCCGGGGGCGGAACACCCTACGGCGCATCCCACTGGGCAAGCGCAGAACACACCACGTTGCTCACCCAAGACGAGCGCGCGTTAGCCAAAGCACAGGGCCGCCGCCTGGCTCTTTTAGCACTGCAATTAGGAACCTTATGAATTTTTTAACCCCGCTACAATTGCGTTCGGCGCAGTTGATTTCTATTTTTTTATTAATTTTATTAATGAGCTTCTACCAATTATCCCTGCCCGCAGGCCCGGTATATAAAATTTGGTTGCTGCAAACCATTCCATTAATGGTGCTTATTCCCGGTATTTTTCAACTCAAACGCCGCAGTTTTCAATTTATGGGCTTTGTTATTTTGCTGTACTTTATTCGCTCAACCACCAACGTGGTATCAAACAGTGCTGCATTTGTGGATTACGGCATCCTCGCCCTGAGTGTATTAATTTTTCTGTTAAGCCTGATGGCAAGCCGCGTTTTAACCTCATCCCCCACCTTATCCTCTAGGAATGATTATGAATAAGCCAACGGCTTCTTTACCGGTGCGAATATGGCGGGGTTTTTGGCGGGTAATTAGTTTTATCCGCGCAAGCTTAGCCAACATCATGTTTTTGCTCATAGCGTTAGTTTTTATCAGCGCCATTGCCAGCAACCGCCCCAAACCCATTCCCGCCGCCGCGCCTTTATTTTTAGCACCAGCGGGGCCGCTGGTTGACCAGCTTAATTATGCCGAACCCTTAAGCCTGTTGTTGGGGGGTAAAAATAATCAAGAAAGCCAAACCAACCTGCGCGAATTAATTAAAGTTATTGATGCCGCTGCCGGTGATGCGCGCATTACTGCGCTGGTGTTACAGCTGGACTATCTGGCCGATAGCAGCAACGCCAAAATGGCGGAGTTAGGTGAAGCCATCGTGCGCTTTAAAAAAAGCCAAAAACCTGTAATAGCCTATGCAGATTATTTATCACAACAGCAGTATTTTTTAGCGGCCCATGCGGATGAAATTTATATTAATGAAATGGGCGGTGTTTTGCTCAGCGGTATTGGCATTTACAAAAATTATTTTAAATCCGCACTGGATAAGCTCTCTATTAAATTTCACATTTTTAAAGTGGGTACATTTAAAGATTTTGTTGAGCCATACAGCCGCAACGACATGTCCGACGCATCCAAACAACACAACAGCGAATGGATGAATGAACTTTGGGACCTGTACACCAACCGCATAGAAACACTACGCAAACTAGAACCCGGCAGCCTAGATAAACTGATTAATAACACCAGCGAAGCTCTTTCCGCCGCCAATAATAATGCTGCGCAAATGGCACTTAATGCAAAACTGGTAGACACCATTGGCACACGGGTGAGCCGGATGCAGCATTTAATTACCCGCTTTGGCACAAACCCTGAAACCCCCAGCCAATTTTTACACGTCGATTACACCCAATATAAACACGAGCTTGCCAGCCAAGACGAAACCCTAAATAAAGGTAATATCGGGTTAATTGTTGCCAGCGGCGCCATCATTGATGGCGAACAACCAGACGGCACTATTGGCGGCGATACACTGGCTCAATTAATACGTAAAGCCCGCGACGATAAAGATATTTCAGCATTAATTTTGCGCATAGATTCCGGTGGCGGCAGTGCCTTTGCTTCCGAAGTTATTCGGCAAGAAATGCAAGCCATGCGCGCAGCGGGTAAAAAAATCTATGTTTCAATGGGCAGCGTAGCGGCATCCGGCGGTTATTGGATCGCCACTGCCGCCGATGAAATATGGGCCACCCCCTTCACCATCACCGGTTCTATTGGTGTATTCGGTTTATTTCCCACCCTGGATGAAGGGCTTAATAAACTCGGTATATTTACCGATGGCGTTGCCACACATAAATCAGCCGGTGCAATGCGCCCAGACCGCCCACTAGACCCAACAGCCGAAAAAATAGCCCAGCAGAGTGTTGATTCTATTTACCAACGCTTTTTATCCATTGTCAGCGAAGCGCGTAAACGCCCCACCAACGAAATAGACACCATAGCTCAAGGCCGTGTTTGGACCGGCAGTAAAGCACAAGCCCTAGGCTTAGTAGACCAATTAGGTTATTTACAGGACGTGGTGAATGCGGTGGCAGAAAAAGAACACATAACCGCCCCTAAATTAAAACTCATACAACGGGAGTTGTCCGCGCAGGAACAATTTGTGCGCAACATCCTTGAAAAATCAGCCAGTGTTTTACATTCGGATGTTTATGAACAGATAAGCACACTCATTAATACCCCAGTGATAAAACAAATAAGTGAGGTTCAAAAAGCAGCCAAACCACAAGGGTTTAGTGTGTGGGTGGATTGTTTAGAGTGTGTGGCGCCATAAACCTAAAAACCTCAGTTGAATCACCCAAGTCTGCGCAACTCCTCAGGCTTCGTCTAGCAAAAGTTAAAAATTTCGAACAACCAATAAGGTTGCCCTTCATTTTCAACTTTCACTATCCGCTACCCGTGCCTTACACAGCTTTTGGGCGCTCAA
>JBEGTZ010000180.1:0-26693 GCA_041179125.1 Pseudomonadota bacterium
ATCGAATAGGCTTTCGCTTTCTTTTAGGCCTTCTTGGTCGTCAAATTCACGGCCTTCTTGCACCAGTTGTTCGTACACTTCGAAATGCCCAGCCGATACGTAATCTACTAAAATTTGGAAAAATTGCGGTAGGCGATTGGCTTGGGTTTCGGTGGTGCTGGTTTCGCTTAAGCCGCAAAACAACACTAATAAGTCTTGGCGTTCTTGCAGCCAGCGGTCGATGATTTCGCTTACACCGCCCCAGCGTTCGCGGGCAGATTTGCAGTTATCTAGCATGGAGGGATTTCCTCAGAGTGACGGGGTTTAATTGAGTGGAGCTATAGCTTCCACATTAGGGGACTTTAAGGGCTATCGCAAGGCTTGAATTTACAGTTTAGCAGCGGAATCCAATCTGGCGCGAAAAACCTGCCTTGTGAAATTGTTGGTTGGTTATTTATGTGCGCTCAGTGCAGCGGCCAATGTTTGTAATTTTCATGCGCCATTTAATGCGCTAAATAGTAGGCTGGGTAGAGCGTGCAAAACCCAACACGGCACGCACCCGCAACCAGAAAAATATCGGGCGCAGCTGGATTTATACCAACGCAAACCACTATGCTCCGCCCCGCCATTGTTGGGTTTCGCAAGCTCTACCCAACCTACAGTTCGTGCGGATGCGCTGAATAATTACATATATTTTATTATGTCTGCCCAGCGGGTTCTGTTTACTCCGCAGGGTGCATGGAATGCCCCTGCGGAGGCAATGCTGTATTCGACGTTATTAATCCCGGCGAAGCCATTGCCACAGGTTAAAAATAACCAACCCGCTGAAGGCTACCAGTGTCCAACCTGCAATGCTGACGCTAAGAAATGTCCAGGTGACTTCAGCGCAGTTGCCGTCGCCGCGCAGCAACACCAAAAAGGCATCTTTAAGTGGGAAATTCTCGATTAAATAGCTTAAATCAGGCCCGCACGCGGGCACTTGGTCTGCGGGCAGGTTTTGTAACCACACTTGCCGGCTGGAAAACCCGCCGCCGATTACTGCAAACAAAATCCCTAAACTTGCGTAAATGCGGCGGCCCAGTTTTTGTGGCTGATGAAAAAAAGCCGCAAGAGCGGTAATGCCCACGGCGATAATAAAAAAACGCTGGGTAATACATAGCGGACAAGGGATGAGTTTCATCACAAATTGCATGTAATAACCGGTGAGCATTAGACCGAGGGTGCCGAGGGCGATGATGAGAAAGGTGTAGCGAATACTGGGTAAGGGCATGGTGCTGTGATCCATAAATCGATAGGGCTTAGGGGTGGCGCTTGGAAATTGGTCTAGTATTTAACCTAGATGCTCAAGAATGAGCAAGTTTCGGGGGTTAGGTTGTGATGGGCATATTTTGTTCCGGCAAATTTAGGTTTGGGCGTGTGCAACATTTGGTTGGCCTGTTTTTTTTAAGTGGGTTGTGTTTTGTTGCGCCTGCTTATGCGAGCGGTGGTGGTGGGCCTGCGGGCGGGCCGGGTGCGGTGTATGTTAATTTTAAGCCTGCATTGGTAACCAATTATGGTGGTGTGGGGCGCATTAAATACGTTAAGGCGGATATGTCGATTCGGGTTGAAAACGCCGCCGTATCGGATGCTATTCAGCACAATATGCCGCTTATCCGCAATAACTTGCTGAATATCATGGCCAAACAAACCGATGAAAGCCTGGGCAACCAGCCGGGCAAAGAGGCTATGCGGCAGGAGGCACTAAAGGAGATTCAAGCCATCGTAAAAACCGAGGCGGCTATTGATGGCGTTTTGGACCTCTATTTCAACAGTATCGTGGTGCAAAAATAGGCCTAACAGCGCCTAGCACCTTGGCAACAGGCTGGGTACTGCGCGTAGTACTGGGCTAAATAATCCGCAAAAGGCACAGAGTTATCGGCTAATTCTTCCGCCTGTTGCTGCTGAAGGGATTCCTCCGCCAAGGCTGCGAAGTATTTAGGGTTGTGGTTACTTGACCCCTGTTTTAGAAATTCTTCCCGCTGCTGTTGCGCGCATTTAAGCGCCCAATCTTTAAAACTACCATTGTGTATCACCTCCCTTAGCACACGGGCGGAGGGGGTTTTGTCCGGCTGGTCTATTTTCTCTTGTTGTTGCCGCCAGCTGGCACTCACTTTGGCGCCCTCGGTGCTGTGATCCAGAAGCTCCGCCAGGGGTTGTATGCGGTTGAGCAATTGGTGGGCGCTGTCGGTAAAGGTGTGCTCCTCCCCATTGAATAACAGTTTAAGGCCCGGCGCCCTGCCCTGGCTTACCACCTGTTGCTGGTTAAATAAAATCTCACGGCTCTCCTGCTGGGAAGTTTCCGGGCTAGGGCTGAGCAGGCAGTGCAGCAAAAAGGCATCTAAAAAGTGTATTTGTTCGGCGCTTACCCCGGTGGGGGCGAACGGGTCTATGTCGATACAGCGCACCTCAATATATTCAACCCCCCGCAGGCACAGCGCGCTTAAGGCGGTTTCGCCGCTTTT
This sequence comes from Pseudomonadota bacterium, assembly GCA_041179125.1. Taxonomy (GTDB): domain Bacteria; phylum Pseudomonadota; class Gammaproteobacteria; order Pseudomonadales; family Cellvibrionaceae; genus CAMCXE01. The sequence goes on from JBEGTZ010000180.1 coordinate 2,481, forward strand.
GGCGGTGCGTTTGGGGCGTATGGCGCTGTAGAACTCGTTTTCGATTTGCAACAGGCCGGTGTTGAGTTGTTGATAGTTGCCCGCCGCGTCTTTTACACCGGTTTTTTCATAGGCTGGGTAGGGTACCTGAATAGCCGCCACTAAAGAGCCTGCGTAGGATTGGCTGTTGTTGTAACAGACGTGTAAGGCCTCCTGCGCGCGGCTTTGGTAGCCAAGGTCCCCCATTCTGAGGGCGGTGGCGTGGGGCAAATAATAGGTATCTTGTGTGAGGCGTTCGAGCTGATGAGGCCTGCCAGTTAAAAAGCTCTCATCCACCACTGGTGTGGCGCCGAACAAATACACCAGCAGCCAATAATGGCGGCGGAAGTTTCGGATCAAATCAAAATAGCGGCGCGAGATAAAATCCTGTAGCTGGCCGTGGTCGCCTTCCGCCTGTTGTAGCAGTGCCCAAAAAGCCTCAGGCAGGGAAAAATTGTAATGAATACCCGCCACGGTTTGCATCACGCGGCCATAACGGTGGCCGAGGCCTGCGCGGTAGATGCTCTTCATGGTGCCCCGGTTAGAGCGGCCATACTGGGCGATGGGGATTTCCAGTTCGGCGGGCAACACACAGGGCATTGAATTGCCCCACAGGTATTCATCGCCCAACTGGCGGTAGGTTTCCCGGTGTAAATCATCCAGCCAGTGCAACAAGGTATCAATCCGATGGCAGGGCGGCGTGATTAGCTCCAATAGGGATTCGCTGTAATCGGTGGTGATATACGGGTGGGTGAGTGCGGCCCCTAAGCCCTGCGGGTGCGGCGTTAGCGCAAGCCTGCCTGCGGCGTCTGCACGCAGGCCTTCTTTTTCAATCCCGCGTAAAATGCCGCCGAGCAGCGCACGGTTAGCGGGTTCCGCTAGGCACTTAAGGAGTGTGGTGCTGGGCATCGGGGTAGTCTCATAGCGGTTTTGAACGGACGAAAATAAGGCTAAACAGCGGGTTTGCAAGGTGCCGGGGTTTCTTAAGCGAAATTGCGCCCAGCGACTAAACTTACCAACAAGTTGTGAATCCTATAGGGCCAGTTGTGTAAGCTTGCGCGCGCACGTTATGCATGTTGTTGAAAGCCTTGGTTAATCTGGCCGTAAAACCAGGGGTGCAGTATGAGCGGTATCGCCCAAATTGTGGAATTTAAAGGCTATATTTGTTTTTAAGTGTTTACAGTACGCGCGCCGATGGGACATATTTAGGTGTACCCATAACAGCTATAACAACCATTTTAGTAGGCTTGCGATGTGTTGGCGCCCCGTGCCGTGTTAGGCTACAACAGGCGCCCCGGCTGGAGTCCAGCTGAAATAACGGCTCACAGCTTAATTAAATAATATCGACAGCGGCCCTCTAACCCCCTGACGGAGAAAAATGGTGCAATTATCCCGATTCACGGATACCCCTTTGATGGCAAGGCTCACGCAAGAGTCCCTCAAAGTGGTAGCCATCCTAAGCAAAGTGCCTACGGAGCGCTGGCGGACGCTTGTGTTTGCTGTGGCGCTGATTTGGTCCGTACACAGCTTGGCCAAGTTATTTTGGTTGGTGATGCCCACCCCCAAAAGCGCCCCCGAGCAATTAGTGCCCAGCGCCTCAATTGCCAGCGTGCAAAACAAAGCACCGTTGAATATCGACGGTTTAACCAACGCCCATTTATTCGGCGACTACGACGCGGAGAAAATGCGCGCAGCGGCGGGGCAGCAAAATGGTGAGAACGTCAATCAAATCACCAAGCTAGACTTAAAATTGCAGGGCGTCATCATGTCGTCCGACCCAGAGAAATCCTGGGCCATTATCGGTGAAGAAAACGCCCAGCAGTTATTTAAAGTCGGCGACAGCGTACCGCCCGCCAATGGTGTAACACTTGAAAAAGTGGAAGACCTGCGGGTTATTCTGAACAACAACGGCCAGCGCGAAGCCCTTTGGCTGTATGGCGAAGACGGCATGAACGTGGCTACCCGTGCCGCTTCCGCCGCGCCGCCGCCACCGCCTCCGCCCTCGAATGTACAGCAGGCCACCGTATCCCAAGAACAATTGCAAAGCGCCACCTCCATTGGCGACGTAGTGCGCTTTATGGTGGCAACGGAGGGCGGCAAAATGATTGGTTATAAAGTGCGCCCTGGCCGCAAGCGTGAATTGTTCGACCAGGTGGGCCTGAAAAACGACGATATTGTTATCTCGGTCAATGGTATCGAGGTGAACGAACCGCAGAAGGTGCGGGAGGTCTATCAGGCGTTAAAAACTGCCAGTGAGGCAAACTTACAGGTACTGCGTGATGGCGGTACCCAATCCATTCAAATCCGTATGAGTTCTGGCTAGGGAGTTCATTTTGAAAAACATAATAAAAATTGGTGCCGCGTGTGTATTTAGCTTGGCGGTTTCTATCAATACGGCCTGGGCTGAACAAACCTGGACCGTTAATTTCAAAGACTCCGACATACAAGAAGTCGTGAAGTTTGTGGCCGATGTAACGGGCCGCACGATGGTGGTAGACCAGCGTGTGCGCGGGCGTGTGAAGGTGATTTCAGCCAAGCCGCTGAACGAGCCTGAACTGCTTCAGCTGTTCCGCACCGTGCTGGAAATGAACGACTTTACGATGATTGATGTGGAAGGTATCACTCGAATTATCCCGCTAAAAGACGCGCGCTCGTCCCCCATCCCGGTGTTAAATCAGGGTGCTACGGATAAAGGCTATATCACCAAGGTGATCCAGCTGAAAAACATAGCCGCCGCTAAAGTATTACCGGTCATCCGCCCGCTGATCCCCCAGCACGCGCACTTGGCCGCCTACGACCCCTCCAACTCTATTGTGATTGCCGACGAAGCGGAAAACATCGACCGAATTATCGACCTTATTGAACGCATTGATAAATCCGCCATGCCGGTAACGGACATAGTGGAGCTGCGCTACGCCAATGCCACCGATATGGTGCAAACACTCACCAATCTCGACAAAGTGGACTCACAAAACCTGCCACAAAACGCCCTACGCATCACCGCAGACAAACGTAACAACGCGGTATTGGTAACGGGTGAAGATGTACAGCGTCAACGCGTTAAAGCCTTAATTGCCAAGCTGGATAAACCCAAAGCACAAACCGGCAATGTGCGCGTGGTGTATTTGAATTACGCCAAAGCCAAAACAGTGGCGGAGACCTTGACCAAAGTTGTGCAAAACATGAGCAAGCTTGCCCCCCCCGGAGCGCCCGAGGGCGGTGGCCAGCCAGCGGCGCCTGTTTCCGCCACGGTTGAAGCCGATGAAAGCACCAACGCCCTGTTAATCACCGCCTCCGGCGATGCTTTAGTGGCTTTGCTGGGTGTTGTGGAGCGTTTGGATATTCGTAAGGCGCAGGTTTTGGTGGAGGCGATTATTGTGAGCATGGATGATGGCAAGGCCCGTGAGTTGGGTGTGCAGTGGATGGCGAATAACGCTAAGAACGGCGTTTATGGTGGGTCGGGATTGGAGGGACCGCGCGGCGGTGCGGCAATTGCCTCAGCAAGAGGCGCATTAGCGGCCAACGCTAACAGAGATGGTGATCTTAAAGCAGCTGCTGCTGGTCTTGAGGGTTTGGCTGGCAGTGTTCTTAGTTTCCCTGGTCAGATATTGGGTGTGTTAGGAACCAATAAAAGTGATGACTTTGCCGTTTTGTTGAATGCACTAGAGAATGATACGAAGAGCAATATATTGTCTAAACCATCGCTTCTGACCACCGATAACACCGAAGCCAAGTTTTCTGTCGGACAAAAAGTACCTTTTAAAACAGGGAGTTATTCTGGATCCAGTAATAGTACTGGAAGTAATAGCAGTTCGAATAACTTCCAGAGTCCCTTCACAACCATACAGCGTGAAGACGTCGGCATCACCCTAAAAGTCAAGCCGCATATAAACGAAGGAAATATGATTTTGCTAGACATAGCCCAAGAAGTTTCCGAGGTTGTGCAAGACGCCAAATCAAATGCATCAGATCTAATTACCAATCAGAAAAAGCTTGAAACGCAAGTTTTGGCCGCCGATGGCGAAACAATTGTTATGGGTGGAATGATCGAAGATAGAAACTCACGTTCTGAGCAGCGCGTGCCTGGATTAGGTCGGATTCCTGTGTTGGGGCGCTTGTTTAGGAGTAACGGAAGAGACAATAAAAAAACAAACTTAATGATCTTCCTTCGCGCCACAGTGATACGCGATGACGAAGCCTTGCGCGGCGCCACAGCTGAGAAATACGACTATATCCGCCAGCAACAAATGGCGCAGCGCAAAATCGGCGCGTTGCGTGGCGAAGATAAAACTCTGTCGGTACTGCCTGAGCTTATCCAACCACCCCTCAAAACCCCGGTAATCGTCACCCCCGGTGCCAGTAAAGCAGGGGCTAAAACATCGGTTCCTGAAGACGCAGCTAGAGAAGAGTAGGCCTTTTGATGGAAAGTGAATCTTTGCCAGGTGAATTGCCCGCTCGCCCGCAGCTGGCGTTTGGCCGCTTGCCCTTTTCCTACGCATCCGCCAACCAGGTGTTGGTGGATGACAACCGGATTCTGCACACCGAGGGCACCAGTTATAAGGTGTTGGTTGAGTTGCGCCGTCATTTAGGCCGCAGTTTTGAAGCGGAGCAGATGGAAGTGGCCGCCTTTAAAGCGCGCCTAACCCAGTTATACCAAAGCGGTGACGGTGAAGCCTTGCAGGCCGTGGAGGACATGGGTGCCGAAATGGACTTGTCCGCCCTGGCTGAAGATATTGAAGACGGCGAGCTGTTAAGCGGTGAAGGCGATGCGCCGGTGATCCGTTTGATCAACGCCATTTTGTCCCAGGCCGTGACCGAAAAAGCCTCGGATATTCACATCGAACCCTACGAAGACCGTGTATCAATTCGTTTCCGTGTGGATGGTGTACTCAAAGAAGTGCTCTCCCCTAAGCCACAATTGGGGCCTGTATTGGTGTCCCGTCTGAAGGTAATGGCGCGCTTGGATATTGCCGAAAAACGCGTACCCCAAGATGGCCGGATCACCGTTAAGCTGGCCGGGCACGCAGTGGATCTGCGGGTTTCCACCATGCCCTCCGCCCACGGCGAGCGCGTGGTATTGCGTATTTTGGACCAGGCAGCCGGTTCTATTTCGCTGGAAAAACTCAACATGCCCACCAGCGTGTTGGACAACTTCAAGATGGTGCTGGCCAAGCCCCACGGCATTATTCTGGTAACAGGCCCCACAGGTTCCGGTAAAACCACCACCTTGTATTCCGGTTTGAGCCATCTAAATACCCGTGCGCGCAATATCCTTACCGTTGAAGACCCGATTGAATATGTTCTGCCAGGTATAGGCCAAACGGCAGTGAATACCAAGGTGGATATGACCTTTGCCCGTGGCTTGCGGGCCATTTTGCGGCAAGACCCGGATGTGGTGATGATCGGGGAGATCCGCGACCGCGAAACCGCCGCCATTGCTGTGCAGGCGAGTTTGACCGGTCACTTATTGTTATCCACCCTGCACACCAATACCGCCATCGGCGCCATCATGCGTTTGCAGGATTTAGGCATTGAGCCGTTTTTATTGTCCTCAAGCCTTGAGGCTTTAATGGCCCAGCGCTTGGTGCGCAAGCTGTGTAATGAATGCAAACAATCACACACCGCAACCGACGCCGAGTGTGAGCGCATTAATATTCCCCGTGGCAGCGTGATTTTCAGCCCGGTGGGGTGTGAAAAATGTGATTACCGAGGCTACAAAGGCCGTACTGGTATTTATGAATTAATTCCGGTGGACGATGTGTTGCGTCAGCTGATTCACGAAGGTGTTGGCGAGCAGCAGATGCTGGCCCATGCGCGCAAGTTTTCTAAACCCATTGATGCGGATGGCCGCGAGAAGGTACTGGCGGGTATCACCAGTATTGAAGAATTGCTGCGTGTGACGGTGACATCTTAATGGGTGCCTTTAACTATCAGGCTTTGGATGCCAACGGCAAGACTGTTAAGGGGGTTGTCGAAGGCGATTCAGAGAAACAAGTACGCTCGATTTTGCGTCAACGGCAGCTGCGCCCTCTGGAGGTTCAGCAAACCCAGCAGCGTGTACCTATCGGCACAACCGCCAAAACCAAACGCTTTGGTTTTGGCGGCGGCGCGCCCAAGCTTGGCTACAAAGATATTGCTCTAGTCACGCGCCAGTTGGCCTCGTTAATTCAGTCCGGCTTGCCGCTGGATGAAGTGCTGCAGGCCACGGCCACACAAAGTAAAAAACCCGCCGTAAAAAGCCTGATGTTACAAGTGCGCGCACGGGTGATGGAGGGTTTGTCCCTGGCGCAAGCCATGTCGGAAGCACCCAAGGCTTTTAATAATCTCTACCGCGCGATGGTGCGCGCGGGGGAATCCGCAGGCTTTTTAGGGCCAGTGTTGGACCAGTTGGCGGACTATACCGAGCGCAGCCAAGAAGCTCGGCAAAAAATCCAGATGGCGATGATTTACCCGGTTGTATTGATGGTGGTGTGTTTTGGTGTGGTGACAGGCCTTATGGCTTTTGTGGTGCCCAAACTGATCGGGCTTTTCAAAAACAGCAAAAAAGATCTTCCTCTAATTACCGACATCCTCATTGCCACCAGTAATTTTATTGTTAATTACGGCGTGTTTTTGGTCATCGGGATTATTGGACTGGTGGTGCTGTTTAAGCATTTATTAAAAGAACCCAGCCGCGAGTTGCGCTGGCATAAGTTCTTATTACATTGGCCGCTCATTGGCGAGTTAATCCGCACCTCTGAGGCCGCACGTTACTCCAGCACCTTGGGCCTATTGGTAAAAAGCGGTGTGCCTCTGCTGGAAGGGCTGCGTATTGCAAGCCAGGTGTTAGGCAACCGGCATATTCAAAAAGGCAGCATGGCGGTGGCTGTGTCGGTGCAAGAGGGCATGAGTTTTAATAAAGCCCTAGACCAGTGTGGCGAATTTCCTCCGTTATTAGTGCAAATGGTGGCCAGCGGTGAAGCCAACGGGCAGTTGGCCGAGCAGTTATTACACGTGGCAACAAACCAAGAGCGCGAACTGTCATTTACATTGGGCACTTTGATGGGCTTAATGGAGCCTGCGATGATTCTGCTGATGGCGGGCATTGTGGGTTTTGTTGTGATGGCTATCATGTTGCCTATTTTCCAGTTAAACCAAATGGTTCACTAGGCGTCAATAGGTTGGGCGTGCTCAAACCGGGTGTCCTCAAAACCAGGTACTTTTCTTCTTTTTTAACTCTTTGAATTCCTTTAGGGGGAAATATGACTATTAAGCGTGAAGGCGGCTTCAGCCTGATCGAGATCATGGTTGTGATCGTAATTATGGGCCTGTTATTGAGTGTGGTGGGGCCTGCGGTGTTTCAAAACATCTCCCAGGCAAAAACCGAAACCGCCAAGGCGCACATGGGCGCCATGAAAACGGCCTTGCAATCCTACCGTTTAGATAACTACACCTACCCAACCTCCGAGCAAGGCTTGCAAGCCTTAGTGGCCAAGCCCTCTTCCGAGCCTATTCCGCGCAAATGGCGCTCTGAAGGCTACATGGAAAAACTGCCCCAAGACCCTTGGGAGCGGCCCTACATTTACACCATGCCCAGCGAAAGCCACCCTTTTGACATAGTGTCGCTCGGTGCCGATGGGCAGGCCGGTGGCGAAGGTGAAGATGCAGACATCAGCTATTGGGACGGCGGCGACGACGAGAAGAAACAACAGTAATGATGCAGGCCATCCCAATGCGCTTGAAACAGGGGGGGTTTTCCCTGATGGAGCTGATGGCCGTGTTACTGGTGGTGGGCCTGGCATTGGGGATCGTAACGGTTTCAGTGGGGCGCGGGGGACCAGAAAAACAGCTTTACGATAAATTAGAGCAGTTTTTGATCCAAAGTGATTTTGCCTCCGAGCACGCTGTGTTATCCGGTGAGGCCATAGGTATTTTGCTGGAGCCGCCGGCCTGGCAGGTGGCGGCCAACCCTGAGCTGGATATTGATGAGCTGGGCTGGAAATACCGCTGGCAGATATTAGTGCCGCAGAAAGGCTGGCAAGATATTCCCAACATGCCTGCGGTCTCGCTGCCGCCGGACATTGAAATTGATGTCACTGTCGGTAAAAAACGTTGGGATTGGCACGCTAAAACCACGGATAAAAAATGGCCCGTGGTGGCCATTTCCCCCAGCGGTGAAATAACCCAGTTTATATTTGAAATAAAACACTCGCTGATGCGGGACTTTGTTCAGCATATTGAATTATCTGAAGAAGGGGTGATTGTGTGGCGTGAGGCGGCGGAAGATGAGAAAAAACGCAATGAACGGCGCAAAAAGTGAGTTGAAGCCCAAGTCAATGAGCCTCGGGTTTACGCTGGTGGAAGTGATGGTCGCGCTTATTATTGTCGCTATGGCGGTGCCTGCGTTGTTGATGCGCATGGAGTCTATGGCCAACTCATCCATTCATAACCGCACCGTTACTATGGCCCACTGGGTGGCTGAAAACCGATTAGTGGAAATTCTGTTAACTAAAGACTTAGAGCGCAAGGAGCCGCGTGGCCGTGAGGCGGGCGACATGATGATGTCCGGCAACAAATGGGATTGGAACGTGGAGACATTAGACACCAAAAATGAACAGTTCCCTGGGTTTGAGATGACCGTGCGTGCGGCGCCTCAAGGCAAGGAAACTATGGCCGACTTGGTGGTTTACCTCTTCTAATGAATCCTCTGCCCCCCAATACGCGCCCCCCACACGCCAAGACGCACCGAGGATTTACCCTCATCGAGGTGCTGGTGGCCATCACCATTATGGCCATCATTGCGACCCTCACAGGCCAAGCGCTGCATACCGCCACTTCCAGCAGTGAAGCAACCAATGACGCAGTTAAGCGCTTGTCGTCGGTGGATCGCACCTGGATGCTGCTGGAGGCCGACCTTCGCAACGCCCTGCCCCGCGCCATCGCCCCGTCGATGGGCGAACCTATTCCCGCATTGCAGGCCAACCGCTCAAGCGATTATTGGTTGCGTGTCTTTCGCGGCGGTGTGGTGAACCCACTGCACGCACCGCGCAGTGAACTGATTCGAATCGGCTACCGGCTCACCGATAATGTCCTGTGGCGCGATACCTGGGTGAATATTGCAAGTGTTGATGAGCGCGATGCCCTCAAGCAAAAACTGATGGGCGATGTTAAAGACGTGGTAATTCGCGTGTTATCCAACCAGGCCACCTCACTGGCTGCTGGCCCTTGGGTGCAGGATTGGCCCGATTCCGGCGTTGCGCCCAACATCTTGCCGCGCGCCTTAGAGGTGACGATTCAAACGGAAGACTACGGCGAGATGAAACGTTTGTTCCCCATACTGCCGGGCGAAGATTTTATTTACCAGCCGAAAATCCCGCAGAATAACAACGGTAAAAATCAAAACGGAGGCCGCAACGAGGCCCCCGAGAATAGTGAAAACGGGAGCAATAACGACAACAGCAGCGATTCAAGCCAGGATAATTCAAGCTCCAATGATGACTCCTCCTCCAGCTCAGACAATGGCGGGGATGGCTCCAGTGAATAAGCGTATGTTTTGTGGCACACCGAAACAGCAGCGCGGGGTTGTTTTGATTTTGGCGTTGTTTATTGTGGTGTTGATTACCACCATCGCCATTTCAACCAGCTGGCGTTTTGAGCTGGATATGACGCGCAACGAAAACCGCTGGCACGGCGCGCGTATTCGCAACTACGGCATTTCCGCCGAAAACTTTGTGGTTAAACACGGCTTTGAGGGCGACGATACCGGTTACGACTGTTTAACGCCCGACATGAAAGACAACCAAAAACTGGACTTTTGGGCCGCTGAAGGCCTGACTTGGGACATGAAAGAAGCCACCATCGACCTGAAAATTGTCGATCTCAACCGCAAATTCAATTTGAATATGCTGGTACACCGGGTGCAGTTAAAAGCCAACCAGAGCTTTAAAACCCCAGCGGAGCATTACACCGAAGCGCAGCGTATGTTCATCCGCCTGCTGCAAACCATCGAAATGGACGGCCAGCCGATGGACACGGGAACCGCCATTGAAATCACCAGTGCCGTAGTGGATTGGGTGGATGCCGATAGCGAGCCGTTCGGCAACGGCGCGGAGCAAAACTACTACGACTCCCTTGAAGAGCCATACCCCATCGGTAACAGGCCGATGATCAGCGTGTCGGAACTCGCCTTGGTTAAGGGGATTACGCCTGCCCTATACGAGCGTTTATTGCCTTTGGTTACGGCTATTCACCCAGACAGTATGCTTAATCTAAACACGATGGTGCCGGGGTTGGAGCGTATCTTTAACGCAAAAGACCAGTTGGAGCCATTTGATGCGCGGCGCTTGGAGTCCATCAAGGGCAATCCGCGTCAGTTGAATAACCGGCAGAAAAAAGACAACAAAACTCCAGCGGAAGAGAAAAAAGACGAAAGGCCCAGCCTGTGCGCAAAAAACCTGAGCGATGCCATCGAGGACTCCTTAATACTGTCCGATTTAGCCATTCTGCCCAATGCCTTGGATAAAAAAGCATTGGGGGAGTATGTGAACGTTAAGTCGGATTATTTTGCTTTGTACAGCACCGTTAAGGTGGGTGAGATTATTCGTGTGAATAAAAGCCTGTTGCATCGCTCGTCCACTATGGGCGCAGGCGCCCAAGCTTCCGATCCGGTCACAGTTATAAGAAGAACCGACGGGGATTTTTGACAATTCCCCGGAGTGAGGCGATAAACTGATAAATTGCCAACCGGGCAGGCATCCGCCCACTACAATAATCCTAGAAACCTTAAGTTGCGTGCTGTTGGGGCAATTGAAGGGTTCAAAAAACGAATAATCACACAGCGCCGTGCTGTGTGGAACTGGCCAAGCCTTAAGGGTAATCGAGTGTCTGAACGCATTTATGTCCGCAAATTAGAGAACAACCTCTGGCAATGGCGCCATGTTACCCCCCAGGGGCAATGGGCTAGCGAGTCGTTTTATACCGGGGATATCAACCTTCTGGCCGAATCCGTTCGCGGCAAGCCGGTGGTACTGCTGCTGCCGGGGCAACAAGCTGTGTCCATGCGCGTGGAGACAGACCTTAAAGACCGCCGCTTAATCAGCAAGGTACTGCCGTATCAAATCGAAGAGCATGTTATCGACAACCTGGATGAACTTGCCTTTGCCTATGGCCCAGTTAACGATGGCGCCCTTACGCTTACATACACCAATGAAGAACACGCCCGCACGGCGGTTGAGGCTTTGGAGGCCCAAGGCGCAGTCGTTCAGCGTGTTTTGGTGGATTACCTTGAGTTATCCCGCGAGGAAAACAGTTTTACCCTGTTATTGGAGCACGACCAATTGCTGGTGGCCGATGATGAGGGAGCGGGTTTTTGTGTGGATTTCAGCCTGGCGCCTTTGCTATTGAAATCACTATTTGCCGATCGCGCCCCCCCTAAATTACTGTTGGTGGCCGATAGCGAAGATGAGCTTGCGCATTTAAAAGCAATGCTGCCTGAAGCGGTGCTGGGTGACGCGCTGGAATCTCAGCAACAGGATGCCGACTCGAACTTAGAATCTGACCTAGATGATGTCTCTGATTCGGATGATGTCTCTGATTTGGACGATGCCTCCGAACAGAACCTAACCTTAGATCTGAATAAAAAAGAGCCGTTAGAACCTAAAAACTACCGGATTACAGAGGAGCTGGGCGGCTTTTGGGACTTTGTGTTGGTTCAAGCTAAGCCCGCTATTGACTTCCGCCAAGGGCGTTTAGCCCGCCAGTTGCCCTTTGCCCAATGGTTTAAAGAGTGGCGCTGGCCCGCTGTGGCTGCCAGTGTAGCCTTTGGTTTGGCCATGCTCACGGCCACCTTGGAGCTGACCACCGCACGAAAACAATACATAAAAACGGTTGCCGAGCGCGATGGGTTTTACCGACAAATCGTGCCCGGTGCTGGGTCGATTGTAGACCCGGTTAAAAGCTTAAAAGCGAAACTAGGTAATACAGGCCAGGCAACCGGTTCAAATTTAGTGGGTATTTTGAGTAATATCGGCCCGGCTATCTCCGCCCACAAAGATGTAAAAGTCAGCAGCTTTCGCTACACCCACGAAAACCACGAGTTGCAGTTGAACCTTGAAGCTAAAGATATCGCCACGCTTGAAGCCGTGCGCAACCAGATCGCGCAGACGGGGCTTAAGGCGGAAATCAAGCGTGCCAGTGTCGCAGGCGATGTAAACCAGGCGCTTATGCGCATAACAGAAGGCTAGTTATGAATTCGATAAAAGACGCTTTTTTACAGGCATCTCCCCGCGAGCAACTGCTGATTGTGTTAGGCGGCGGCGCTTTGGTTGTGGCCTTGTTGTTCGCACTGATGTTGATGCCGATGCAGGCCAAAGGCAGCTTGCAAAAACGCAATGCCGACCGCGTGTTGGTGGAGCGACAAGAAGTAAAAGAATTGGCCAGCGCACTGCTTGGGCAACAACAAAATCAGAACGCCGCAGGTGGCGGCAGTTTAGTGGATATGCTGAACAGAACCCTGCCCAAATATGAGTTGCAGATGGAGGATTTCCAACCTAACGGCAACAACGACGCCAAAGTGCGTATAGCCAAAGCGGATTTAAACAAAATATTTGCTTGGGTTAACGAATTGGAAAACGTAGAAAACGTACAGGTAAAAGAATTTTCGGCTGCCACCGGGCCTGAAACCGGAACCGCCCTAGTTAATGTAAGACTGCACCGAGAGTGAGCCCCATGAAGATTTCCAAGCCTTGGGCGATCTCCGCCTTGGTGGTGTATTTTTTGTATTTGGTCATTTCATCCGCACCAGCCACTTTAGTCAGCTCACTGCTGGCTAAGGCTGTGCCTAATTTAACTCTATCTTCCGTCAGCGGCACCGTGTGGCGCGGCCGCGCACTGGGTGCCGCTGTCAACCTAGAGGGTATGCCTTTGAATTTTGGCCCCCTCAACTGGCAGCTCAGCCCGTTGAGTTTGTTCATGTTAAAAGGCTGCGCCAACCTCAATAGCGCAAAGCTTTCGGGTGATTTTTGCCGCAGCGTCAGCGGTAGTAACCAGCTGAGCAAAGTGAAATTGGAGCTTCCAGCGGGGCTTGCCTCCATGTATCTGCGCGAAGCGGGCGCCTCTGTGGACGGTATGTTGCTGTTGCAGATGGATAACGCACGCTTTACAAATAACCTGCAATTTGACGCCATGAAAGGCCGTCTTAAATGGACGGGTGCGAAGGTATCTACTAACGGGATGGCCTTTGCGCTGGGTGATTACGCTGCCGATTTATCCGCAGAAAAGGGCGCTCTGAAGGCCCACCTCAAAGATGAAAGCGGCCCGATTAAAGTTAACCTAGACGCCTGGGTTAAACCCGGCCAGCCGCCCAAAGTGAGCGGTGAAATTCACCCCACAGAGCAGGCCCCCGAGGCCATAGGTGATGCACTGAGCCTGTTTGCTGAGAAGAGCGAGGCCGGCAGCTACAAAGTGACCTACCCCATTGGCGGGCAATAAGCTGGTTTTTGTGCGCAACCTGTGGGCGTTTTGCTGCCTACTGATTTGCACTGAGGCCCATGCGCATTGGCTGAGTGATAAACAAGCCATCATGGGCACAGAAGTCTCCGCCACCGTTTGGGTTGAGGACGAAGCCCTAGGCCGGGAAGCCATCGCCGCCGTGATGAAGGATATGCGTGCGGTGGATGCGCAGTTTTCACCCTATATCCCCACCTCTGAACTCGCCCAAATCAACACCCGTGCAGCCACGCAAACGATGGCGCTATCGCCGGAGATGGCGTTTTTAATTGATAAATCCCTCTATTACAGCAAATTTTCTCAGGGCGCTTTTGACATCACCTTTGCCTCAGTAGGCTGGTATTACGATTACCGAAAAGGCGTTAAGCCCACGGAAAAACAGCGTGCCGCCCTGTTGCCCGCTATCAATTACCGCTGGCTGGAATTCAACAAAGCCAAGCGCACCTTGCGGTTTGCACATCAAAATGTACGTATTGATATGGGCGGTATCGCCAAAGGCTATGCGGTAGACCGGGCCATCGACATTTTAAAAGCCAAAGGAATCACCCACGCCACGGTCAGTGCAGGCGGGGATAGCCGCCTGTTGGGCGATAAAAACGGCCAACCCTGGCGCATCGGCATTAAAAACCCCAGGCCACACACAGACACAGACGGCGTGATCACCCTCCTACCCTTAAGCGATAGCGCCGTGAGTACATCGGGGGATTACGAACGCTTTTTCATCGACAAAGCCACCGGCGAGCGGGTGCATCACATCATCAACCCTAAAACCGGCAAATCCTCCAGCGAATTAATCAGTGTGACCATCTTAGGCCCCATGAGTGTAGATACCGACGCACTCACCAAATGTGTGTTTGTGTCGGGTGTGCAAAAGGGGCTGGCATTAATTAACCGTATGCCAGGCTTTGATGCCATTATCATCGACAAACAGGGCAAGATTTTTTACAGCCAAGGCTTGGCTGAACCAAGTGCCTTACAAGGAAGCACACCCGCTGCGAACACCTCACACACCGGTAAGCCATAAGCGCATTAATCCGGGCGCAGTAAGCCGCCCCTACCCCTCCGGCGACATATTCATTGCTGAGCGCATAGCAAGTTCACTATAGTGCTGGGCCTGTTAGCCTAGGCTTTTGTGGCATGAGCCACAGAACCCCGCCCCAACGAGGCTTTTAGCCTTGGGTCTGGCTAAAGCCGTGCTAAAGTAAATTTATTCAAATGTTAATTAGCCGGGCAACTTTTAGAGGCGCTCGGCTTTTAGTCTGTGGAATACACTATGTCCAGATTTATCATGCTCCTTGCCGTCTTTCTGAGTGCCTCGGGGAGTTTAGCCGCCGAAACACCCCCGGCGAAAACACCTGCCGCCTCCCCTGCCGCCGCAAGCCCCCCCGCCACATCACTCGGCGCACAAATTGAAGACCTCAAAAAAACCTCCATCGAGCTTAACCGCGATTTAATGCTGCTCGAAGAAGATTTGTTATTCCCCGCCTCCACACAAATTGCCGTATATGTCTCGTTAGACGTGGGCCATTATTTTGCGCTGGACTCAGTCAAACTCACCATTGACGGTGACATGGTCTCCAGCCACCTCTACACACCTAAACAGGTGAATGCGTTAACGCGTGGTGGCGTGCAACGTTTGTATCTGGGCAATTTAAAAACCGGCAGCCACGAAATTACGGCTTTTTTCATCGGTAAAGGCCCTGAAGCACGCGACTACAAACGCGGCGCCACTTACACCTTTAATAAATCGCAAAAGCCCGGCATGTTGGAAATCCGCATCAAAGATGAAACCAGCTCCATGCAACCTACCTTTGAATTTAAAGAATGGCAGCTGTAAAACCCTTAGCACTTTTACTGGCCGGTTTGATTTTAGCGCCTGCTGGGGCTTGGGCTAAAAAACCACAACCACCCAGTACCGTTGCCGACTTACGTCTGGGCGCAGCCCTGTACGAGTATTATCAAAACAAACCCTTAGATGCCTTAAGCGAACTGTTAGTCGCCAAAGCCCGTGGCGGTATTAAGGGGCACGGCAATCACCCGGACATCATGGCGGGTGGTTTTTACTTGGGGTACGGCATGGAGCGCACGGCCACGGACGTGTTCAACCAAGTGCTTACAGAACAACAAAGCGCCAGCACACGGGATGCCGCCTGGTTTTACCTGGCCCGCCTGCGCTACGAGCAAAAAGATTGGGCTGGGGTTGAAGCTGCCCTAAGCCATGTGAGTAAAGAACCCCATTGGGATGTGGCGCAAGATATTCTGGCCCTGCGTGTGAATATGGCCACCGCGCAAGATAAAACCGCACAAGCTGAGCGGCTGGCCGGGCAGTTTGAACGCGACACCACCTGGCGCGCCTACGCCTATTACAACCTAGGTGCAGCCTTTGCGCGCAAAGGTGATTTTAAAAAAGCCGTGGATAACTTTGATTTACTCTTGCACATGCGCCTTGAGCGGCAGGAGGAATTAACCCTCTACGATAAAGCCATGACCAGCGCAGGTTATTCCTACCTATTAAATAAGCGCTATCAAGAAGCTATTGACCATTTTTCCCAGGTGCGCCTTAACAGCCCTGTCGCCAACCGTGCGTTATTAGGTTATGGCTGGGCCGCCGCCGAGTCACAGAATTACAGCCTCGCACTCAAACCCTGGACAGCGCTTTCGCAGCGCAATTTAGTGGATGACAGCGCGCAGGAAGTGTTAATTGCACTGCCTTACGCCTATGAAAAACTAGGCCGCAAACCCGAAGCCCTCGCCGCCTATAAACAGGCCGAAACCCAATACCTCGCTGAAATTAACCACCTGGACGGCAGCTTAAAAGCACTCATAAGCCCTGTTTTAGATGAAACACTAAACCTGCCGCTGGATGAAGAATTAAGCTGGAACAAATACGCAGAAGACCACGATTTACCCGCACAAAAAGCCTATTTTGCCGCCTTATTTGCTAAAAACGAATTCCAGCAACAAGTGCAAATACTGCGTGATCTACAACAAATGCGCATTATATTTAGCCAATGGCGCTCCAAAATGCAGCTGTATCAAGACTTAGTAGACGAACGCGATTTAAGCCGCGAAGCACACATGGAGCGTTATCAGCACCGCCCCTATAACCAGCAGGTGGCCGCATTATTGGCGCAAAGCCAAACACTGGCGGTACAACTGCAAAAATCCATTGCTGAAAATGACGCAGAAGCACTGGTCAGTGGCCCCGCTGCGCTGCGCTATCAAACCCTACAACAGGCCAAAACACGCCTTACACGCCTGAAAGCGGCGGGGCAAGCGAGTGCTGAGCAGAGTGAAAAAGTACGTTTTTATGCCGGTTTAAATTTAATGGATGCCACCGAAGAAGAAGCGGCCAACCGTTATGCGTTGGAGCAAAACCTAAAAACGGCAGGGCAACAACTGGCGCAATTAAATACCACCTGGCAACGCACCGCTTTAGAGGCGCAAACCGGCGTTAATTTTCAATCGTTTCGCAGCCGTTTAGGCGGCGCGCGCAACCGTGTGGATGAACAATTAAAACGCACCGATCGCGCCATTGAAGAAAACAAAACTGTCCTGCGCGCACAAATTCAAGATGTTTTAGAATTTCAACGCGCACGCTTAACCCAATATTTAGCACAAACGCGCCTATCCATTGCGCGTTTACTGGATGAAGCCACGGGGGAGAAATATTAATGGGCCCCAGAGTGTTATTTTATTTGGCTCTATGTGCCACCACCGGTTGCAGCAGTTTATACAACGGCTACGCAGATAAAGGCCCATTATTAGCGGATTTACCTCAATATACTCAAGGCAGAGAGGATGAAAAATTAAAACCCAGCGCACTGCCTAAAGCGACATTAAGCGAAATAGAACACAGCTATAAAGCTGCGTTAGAAGTAGCCACCGAGCCAGACTTACGCCATAAAATTCAAGTGCGTTTAGCCGATATTGAAATGGCGCGCAGCCAGAATAAACAATTAGAAGCAACAGAAGGCGTACATTTTTCCCAAGCGATTTCCCTGTACGATGAATTATTAAAACAGCCACAAACCCAAAAAGACGCCGCGACGGATGAGCGTCTTTTATATCGTTTATCCAAAGCCTACGCTCTGGACGGTAAAACCGCAGAATCCGAAGCCATATTGGCGCAATTAGTGGCGGCACATCCTGAATCTAACTATGCCGCCGAAGCGGAATTTCGCCGGGGTGAACAGGCTTTTAATTTACACCAATATGGCAAGGCGGAGCGTTCATACCAGCAGGTGGTTAAAGCGGGTAAAGTCACACCGTTTTATTTAAACGGCCTTTATATGCAGGGCTGGTCACAGTTCAAACAAAATAAATCCTCCGATGCCATTAATTCTTTTAGCGAATTATTAGACATTTTATTGCCCGCAGGCACCGGTGCAGAGCAATTAGACGGCGGCAAAAAAAATCTAGCGGAAGATACCTTACGCGTACTCGCCTATACCTTCGCCTATCAAGAAGGCGCAGCCTCCATTACACAAGCCTATAAAACACGCGGTGAACGCCCTTATCAGGCATTAATTTATGGCCAGTTAGCGGATTATTATTTAGAGAAAAAACGCTACAAAGATTCCGCAGATACCTATCAGAATTTTATCGGGCAATTCCCCACAAATGATTTAGGCCCAGATTATTTTGTACGCATGATTGAAGTGTATAAAGTGGGCGGCTTCCCCAGTGAAATTCTGCCCGCCAAAGAAGCCTACGTAAATAACTATGGCGTTAATAGTGTATTTTGGGCGAATAAAAATGCCGCTCAGCGGGAGCCATTACAAGCACATTTAAAACAATTTTTGGATGAATTATCCAGCTATTACCACGCCCAAGCACAACAGCAAACCGCAAATGCCAAACAGCCGGTTAGCAAAAATAAAAAATCACCCGAAACGCCTAGTACCATAATTGCACCGGCATCCAGTTTGTATTTAAAAGCGGCCGCTTATTATTCGCAGTATGTGACGACATTTCCGCAGGATGCCGCTTCACCCAATATGACTTTTTTAATGGCTGAAGCCTATGCCGATGCAGGCTCTATGGCGGATGCGGTAAAAGCCTATGAAAAAGTAGCCTACGAATATAAAGACGCGGCCAAAGGCGGCGAAGCGGGATACAGCGCTTTAATTATTTTGGATCAACTGGTTAAAAGCACCCAGGGTGAAGCACAAAAACAATGGCAAACCCATAAAACCCAAAGCGCCATTCAATTTGCCGATAATTATACAAAAGACAGCCGAGCCGCAACCGGCCTTGCCCATGCTGCCGATGATTTATTTCAAAAAGGCGATAAAACCCAAGCATTATTATTGGCCCAGCGTTTAGTGGCCTGGCAACCACCCGCCACCGCCGCACAACAAAAAACAGCCTGGCTGGTAATAGCGCATACACAATTTGATTTAATGCAATACAAAGAGGCCGAAGAAGCCTACCGCAAAGCGTTGGTATTAATGCCGCAATCAGACCCGCACTACAAACAAGTGAGCGAACGCATTGCCGCCAGCATGTTTAAAGCGGCGGAAACTAAAGTAGCCAGCCAAAACCAAAGCGCAGCGGTGGAACAATTATTACAAATTAGCGCTGTGGCACCAGGCACCGATATTGCCATCAAAGCGCACTATGATGCGGCCAATTTATTAATTGAATTAAAACAATGGGCCAAAGCGGAACAAGTATTGGTGGATTTTAACCGCCGTTATCCGCAGCACGCATTAACCGCCACCACCGCCCCCAAACTGGCTTTAATTTATCAAGAATTACAACAATGGGATAAAGCAGCGGATGCCTTAGCAATTATGGCAAAAAATGATGCCAATCCCGAAGCGCGCCGCAGTTCATTATTTTTATCAGCGGAATTAGCGCGGAAATCCGGTAAAACACAAGACGCTATTAACCGTTATGGCGATTATGTACGCCAATACCCAAGGCCTTTTGATGTAGCCACCGAAGCGCGTTTTCAATTAATGGAATTAAATCAAAAAATAGGCGATACCAAAGCCGCAGCCGGCTGGCAAAAAGCCTTGGTAGATGCCGATGCCACAGCAGGCACAGAACGCACACCGCGCTCTCGTTTTTTAGCGGCATCCGCTAACAGCCAAAATGCAGACAACGAAATGGCCGCATTTAATGCGGTGCGTTTAACTGCCCCCTTAAAAGACAGCATTAAAATAAAACGCGCTGCAATGGATAAAGCACTGACCGCCTACAAACAAGTGATTGATTTAGGTGTGCCGGAACTCACCACCAAAGCCAATCATAATATCGGTGAAATTTACGCCAACTTACACCGCGATTTAATTAAATCCGAACGCCCAGCAGGCCTAGACAGTATGGCTCAAGAGCAATACGAATTAATGCTAGAAGAGCAGGCAACGCCCTTTAAAGAAAAAGCCGTAGCCATGTTAATTGCCAATACCGAACGCACATCAAAAGGGGTATATGACGATTGGGTGAAAAAAAGTTTTGCCGCATTAACCAAATTGCTGCCTGCGCGTTTTACCAAACAGGAACAAGTAATGGAGGTGAGCAATGGGCTGGAATAAAGAGCACTTATTGCGTAGCGCATGTGTATTAATTAGACGCCACTTTATTTTATTGGTGGGTATTTTTACGGTGTTAATGCTGGCCGCTTGCGCCGGTGATCCATTAAAAGAACCTTCAAACAAAAAGTCTGGCAAAGAATATTCGTCAAAAGAAAACCAAAGCGAAGGCCTATCGCTAGACCCAAGCGGGAAAATCGCACAGATTATTCCCAACCCTTATTTGCAATCTGCAGGCGATGCCCCGGCGGCAGCTAAGGTTGAATTTACCCGCATTCAAGGGTTAATTAAAAATAACCGCTCAGCGGATGCCATAAGTGCATTAATTAAAATGCAGAAGGACTATCCAAAATTATCCGGCCCCGCCGTTAATTTGGCTTTATTGTATTGGAAACAAAAAAATTACAGCCAAGCACAGGGTTTGTTTGAACAGGCGCAAACGCTGAATAAATACAACCCCGATGCTTACACACAGTATGCTGTTATGTTGCGTGAACAGGGAAAATTCCCCGAGGCACAAGCCCAGTACCAAAAAGCCTTAGCGGTGTGGCCGCACAACCTACAGGCGCACCGAGATTTAGGCATCGTGCAAGATTTGTATCTGCAACAACCGGAAAAAGCCCTACAGCACTTTATGATGTGTGACCAGCTAAGTGCTGAACCCAATAAAGAAATAAAAGGCTGGATAATAGAATTAAATCGTCGGTTAAACAAAAAGCCTACACCGGCACCTGAAGCTAAACTAGAGGTAACACCATGAAAAAATACCTCGTTTTGTTACTGGTATCATCTTGGGTGCAGGCCGCAGATAAACCGCAAGCGGCATCCGGTGACGACCTGAGTATTAGCATCCACGGTAATCAAGAGCAGCCGACAGTCATGCATATTGTGCCGTGGCAAGAGGCTGGGGATAATAAAATTATCCAAGAAGTGAACAAACCACCATTGCAGGATCTGTTTCCACAAATTGAACGCAGTGAACATCAACGGGAAGTGCGCTATTTACTCAACAGTGAACAGACCGATAAAAATGCACGCTAATTGCGAGTAATTAAGTGCGAGTTTAATAGTAGTTATTAATAAATTAATTTGGAGGCTTGGATTTTTATGGGTTTTTTTGATGATGTAATTAAGTTTTTTCAAGATGGCGGCAGCCACATGTACCCCATTGCACTGGCAATGATTGCCGGCTGGGTCATGGTTATTGAACGCTGGATTTATTTGCATAAATCTAAATCCCATAACCGCGAAGCCTTTGAGCGTATGTTACCGCTACTAAAAAAACGTGATTTTGGTGCCGTGGTGGAAGTGGCCCGCACGACGGACGCGCCCATTGGCCGCATCGTGGCGTCTGGCTTGGGTAAATTACAACAATCACAGGCGCGTGAAGATATTGAATCCGCTATGGAAGAAGGGGTAATGGAAATTTTACCCCGCTTAGAAAAGCGCCTGCCGATGATTGCAACCATCGCCAACGTGGCGCCTTTATTGGGTTTATTTGGCACGGTAATGGGTTTGATCAGCGCATTTGAGGCGGTGGGCAAAGCCGCCGCAGCGGAAAAAGCCGCATTGCTTTCGCAAAGTATTTCCATCGCCATGAATGCCACTGCTTTTGGTTTATTAGCGGCTATTCCACTGTTAATTATGCACTCTAAATTACAAGCTGAAGCGCTGGAAATTATCGACAGCATCGAAATGGCCACATTGAAGTGTTTAAATATTTTATATAACCAGCCTACCGCCGGGCGCACGCGTTCCGCAGAATCTGTGTAATTGTAACTTGATTTCTGCGAGGTTTTTATGCGCCGACGAGTAAGACGCAATAACGAAGGCTCGAATATCGACATCACGCCGTTTATGAATTTGATGATGATATTAGTGCCCGCACTATTATTTAATGCCGTGTTTACACGCATTAATATTATTGATTTAACCCTGCCCCATGTGGCGGGCATTTCCGGCACAGCTGAAGAGCTTAAAGATAAAAAAATTGAAGTGATTGTGCGCAACGACCGCATGACGGTTAATTTCCCTGCGGGTGTAGAAGTACAAACCTTGCCATTGGTAAAAGGCAAACAGGATAGTGAAACACTTTCACTGGTACTGCAAAGTTTGAAAAAAAACCTGGCTGGGCAGGGTGTTGATAAAAAAGACATCATGATTTTGTCGGAACCCAACACCGATTATCAAACTATTGTGTCCATCATGGATTCCGTGCGCAGTTATAAAACAGTCGTGGCGGCATCGTTGGTTAGTTCAGCTTTATTCCCGGAAATTGCATTGGGGGATGCTCCGGATTCTGTAGTGCCTGCACCGGAATCTCCTGCCGCCGCACCAGGAGGCAGCCTATGAAAATGAGTATGCGTGCAAAGCGCAAATACCGAAAATTAAAACGTAAACGCCCGTTAATTTTGTTAAACCTCGTGTCCCTGGTGGATATGTTTACAATTTTGTTGTGTTTTTTATTGGTCAACGCCCCAGATGGCGAAGTGCTTGAAAACGAATTTAATGTCAACCTGCCGGAATCTGTATCAGAAATTAAACCTAACGGCCATTTAACAATTACTGTCACCACCGATGAAATTAAAGTTGCTGGCCTTTCTGTTATGACCGTTGCCCAAGCGGTGGCGGACGGTGCAGTTTTATTGCCCGCCTTACAGCAGGTTTTAAATAGCGAAGCCACCAAAACACCTTATATAACTGAAGAAGCCAAAGAAAAAGGCCGTTTTGTTACCGTGATGGGGGATTCCGCTGTCTCTTATGCACTTTTGAAAAAAATCATGGCCACCTGCGCGCAAAGTGAATACCGTAATATTTCACTGGCGATTAATCAAATTGATGCAGCGCCATCCACCGCAGCAGGAGGCACCTAATGAGTGCCTATTTAAGCCCTAATTTATTATTACCCTGGGCCAGCATCCCACAGGAAAACCGTCGTTTAAATACCTTTCTTGCAATTGGGCTGGTGGTATTTATTCTGTTTTTTGCCGCCATTCGCTGGATTGAATTACCGCCCCCGCCGCCGGTTATACCAGTGGCCACAACGGTTATGGTGGTAGAGCAACCGGTAGTGCTGCCGCCGCCGCCAAAACCCGTGGAGCCGCCGCCACCTGAAGTGGTCGAACCCCCGGAAGTAAAACCGGAGCCTGTGCCTGAAAAGCCAAAACCCGAACCTAAGCCCGTGCCCGTGAAGCCCGAGCCAGTAAAAACACCCCCCAAAGAAACCGTGCCCGGCCCAGCCGCTGCGGAGGTGAAATTAAACAACGCCCGCAAACAAGCAGCCCAAGCGGGCGTGATGCAGGCACAAAACGAACTGGCCGCCATGCGTGACAGCCTGGACATCAACGACGTATCCAAACCCACGGATACCGCATCCGCCCCCGGCGCCAACACGGCCGCCACGGTGGATCGCGCGGTTATTAGCTCGGGCGCACTGGCAAAAAGCGGCGGCATTAGTGTGGCGGCGTTAAGTAAAGATACCGGTGGCGGTGGCGGCCTTGGTGGGCGCAAAGGTGAGGCGGTGCAAAACAAACTGAAAGATGCCGACCAAGCCGCAGCCGCCAAACAAGCCGCAGCCAGCGCTGGTGGCGGCAAAGGTAGCCGCACCGATGAAGAGCTAAAAAGAATTCTGGATGCCGCCAAAGCCCGCATCACTGCGGTGTATTACCGCGCACTGGACGACGACCCCACGCTGCAAGGCCGTATTGTCTTCAAGCTCACCATCGACCCCAGCGGCGCAGTCTCTGCTGTGCAGCTGGTTTCCAGCGCGCTTAAAAATGATGATTTACAGCGCAAAATTACAGCGCTGTTGCGCGGGTTAAATTTCGGCGCGCGGGATGTGGTGGTATACACCCAAACAGTACCGATTGATTTGTTTCCTTCCTAATACAAGTTGTGCGGGCTTAACCCTAAGCTGAGGTTTCTAGGTTCGGTTTCTAGGTTAAACCCGCAAATTCCCCTCCATCGTCACCACCGCTTGTCCCCACAAAGCCACACGCGCCCCCAAAAGCTCCACACGCAAAACACCTTTTCGCGCAGAAGCCTGAAGCGCAACAAACTGACTTAGCTGCAATTTTTTACCCCAGTAATCCGCCAAAGCGCAGTGCATCGAGCCGGTCACTGAGTCTTCGTTAATGCCGAAACGCGGGGCAAAGAAACGCGAGGCGAT
>JBEGTZ010000181.1:0-5974 GCA_041179125.1 Pseudomonadota bacterium
GCGAATAGTGAAAGTTAAAAATGAAGGGCAACCTTATTGGTTGTTCGAATTTTTTAACTTTTGCTAGGCGCGTCAAGGGGTTGTGCAGACTTGGGTGATCCAACTGAGGTTTTTAGGTTCAGCATTCGCTATTTGAAATTACGCCACCCATGTAGTCTTGCAATACGTAACCCGCACAAAATAATAATTCTCCGTAGGGCGTCACTTTAGTGCGCCACAGTATTCGGTGCAGCGCTACGGATTTAATTCGTGCTGCGAGTTAAAATTAGTGCGGGTTACTCGTTACAGTCTCATTAGGGCAGGATAAGGTTCGGGGTAATGAAAAAGCTATTTTTAATTGTATTTCTGGCAAGCATAAACAATACAGCGCTAGGTAATGAGTGTGTGGTATTGCTTCATGGGATGGCGCGCACTGAGAACTCCATGAATAAATTAGCCAAGGAGCTAAAAAATGAAGGGTATGTTATTTCAAACTATGGGTACCCTTCAACGAGCTTAGTAATCGAAGAAATTGCTAAGCTTCACGTTCCGAAAGCAATTGCACAATGCGGTGACATTGAAAAAATAAACTTCGTTACGCACTCCCTGGGAGGTATCGTTCTAAGGAAGTATTTGAGCCAAAATAAATTAGAAAATTTAGGGCGCGTTGTCATGCTCGGCCCTCCGAACAAAGGGAGCGAGGTTGTAGACAAACTCAAAAATGTACCGGGCTTCAAACTTATCAATGGGCCTGCCGGTTTGCAGCTTGGTACCGGTGAAGATAGTGTCCCTAATACACTTGGCCCCGTTACCTATCCGGTGGGTATTATTGCGGGGCGTTCAACTTTTAATCCTGCCCTATCTCAAATGTTGCCAAGCCCCAATGATGGCAAAGTTTCAGTTGAAGGCACTAAGGTAGAAGGCATGACCGACCATGTGGTTATGCCAGTGACTCATACATTCATGATGAAAAACAAAGACGTAATAGCTCAAGTAATACTGTTCTTAAAATCGGGTAAATTCAAAAACACGGGTGGATCCTAACTAACGCCACTGTGTTGCTCGTTTTGTGCTTATCGCTTACGCGGGTGTAAAACAAGCGAGTAGGTTGGGCAGTAATGCCCAACACGGCGTTGTGGTCGGATTAGAGGGAATATTTATGAAATTAAATTGACCCCGCTTTGGTTTGGTTTGGTTTGGTTTGGTTTGGTTTGGTTTGGTTTGTTGGGCATTACTGCCCAATCTCTAGGCTTCCTTGCGAAAATGCCTCGCGATCATCACAAAAATTGAATTTCCGGAGGTGCCCTAAAGTGAAACCCTACGGATTAAATCCGCGCTGCGAACTGTAAAAATTGAAATAGAGGGTAACTTATGATTATTGAAATATTAAGGCATACACCCAAATGGGTATTTGGTTTATTTGTGTCGCTTCTGTTTTTGGGTTGGCAGCAAAGTAGAACCCGAGTTGTGAAGAAATATGTGATATTTATTCTTCCTGTGGGAATGACATTTTTGTCTTATTTCGGCCTTGAGTCGAGTTTTGGTGCGTCTATTTTAACTGTTGGTTTGTGGTTTTTAGGTTTGATTTTAACGGCCTATACCACCTACATCTTTTTGCCTAATCCGGGGGTTTTCTACAGGAGGCAAGACGCTAGCTTTGATATTCCGGGAAGCTGGCTGCCTTTGATGTTGATGATGGCAATATTTTTCACAAAATACAGCGTTGGAGTTTTAGCGACGATTAATCCAGAATTGTTAGGGTTGAGTTCGGTAATTTATTTTTGCAGTATTATTTATGGTGGTTTTAGTGGTGTTTTCATCGGGCGAGCTTTTAGCGTATGGAGTTCCATAGGGTATCCAAAAAGCGCGCAACCCGTACAACATAATAATTAACTGTGCTGCGTTAGGTTGGAAAAATGTGCCGAATAATAATATTTCTAATTCTTGTTGTGGGTGCTGGCTGCGTGCATCGCCAAATGGTTATACCTGCAAACTATGGTGCAAGCATTGTTGGGACGTGGAAAGAAAAAACAAGATTTCCAAGGGTTTTCGAAATACGGAGTGATGGTACCTTTACGGAGAATCACTCTTATTCTGGGGGGTGCATTGTTTTTGCGCCGAGTGATGGGAAGTGGAAAATAGAAGGGAATTTATTAAAGTTGGCTTACGATGCGAATGAAAATGAAAGCTTTAGTTCTGAGCGTGTATACCAGATTGAAAAACTTTGGTCGACAGGGGTCACTTTTAGGTATCCAAATCCAGAATATACGGGAACTTACAGGCGAATTAGGTGAGCCTAATGGTAGGCTGAAAGCAAAGGAGTTGTTCATTGTTGGATCGTAATGGCCAACACTGCGATGCCGCCGATTTTGAGTGAAGGGCACCTCCGGAAATTCAATTTTCGTGATGATCGCAAGGCATTTTCGCACGGACGACTGCACGGATACAGAAGGTAGAGCGACGCAGGATGCCCAAGCCGAGGGAGAGAGTTTATGCGGTATAAATGACCGACTGAGTACGAAAATAACGAAGCGAGCGCGCGAAAAGTG
Organism: Pseudomonadota bacterium; assembly: GCA_041179125.1. Lineage (GTDB taxonomy): Bacteria > Pseudomonadota > Gammaproteobacteria > Pseudomonadales > Cellvibrionaceae > CAMCXE01. The sequence continues at coordinate 2,529 of JBEGTZ010000181.1, forward strand.
GATTTCCGGAGGTGCCCTGAAGTTAAATAGCTCCATTTATGGTTCGTTTTATTGGGCATTATTGCCCAGCGAGCTGCGCGCTAAAGTTGGTGCGGGTTGCGCGTTATATCGTGGTCGAACTTTCATGGCATACATTGCATCAATGAAATTAAATAAAATTCGGGCCTTCTAACAAAGGAGCTATAGCTTGGTGCAGCAAACCTTATCAAAGACCTTCAATAATTTTTTCAACTCGGAAAAGTCGAGTGGAATTCTATTGGTTATTTGCACTGCGGCCTCACTTTTGATTACGAACTCATTATTCGGCGCAGATTATTTGAGTTTTTGGCAGCGGCATGTTGGAGGTCTTAGTCTTGAGCATTGGATAAATGATGGGCTGATGGCTATTTTCTTTCTGCTCATCGGCCTGGAGCTCGAACGTGAGCTTTACAGCGGTGAACTGTCAAACTTCAAGAACGCTCTTCTTCCAATTTTTGCAGCCATCGGCGGGATGCTTGCCCCTGCGCTGATTCATTTTTCATTTAACACGGGTACGTCAACTCAAGCTGGCATCGGGATTCCGATGGCCACGGATATCGCGTTTGCGCTTGGCGTTTTGGCCATCCTCGGAAACCGTATACCTGCATCACTGAAAGTGTTTGTCGTGGCTTTCGCCGTTATAGACGATTTGGGTGCGATCATCATCATTGCCGCTTTCTACACTGCGCAACTTTCGATTGGGTATCTTTTTGGCGCTTTGGCAGTGTGGGCTTTGCTCGTTGTGTTGAACCGTCTGCGCGTCATGTCCCTCATTCCTTATTTGCTTGGCGGTGCGTTGATGTGGATTCTCATGCTCAAGTCCGGCGTTCATGCAACGGTTGCTGGGGTGATGCTGGCGTTTGCCATTCCATTCTCCGCCAAGGTCGATGACGAAGCGTCGCCCTCACACCGGCTTGAACATTTTTTGCACAAGCCAGTCGCGTACATCATTTTGCCGATCTTCGCCCTGGCGAACACCGCGATCATCGTCGGCGGGGATTGGGTGCAAGACCTCGGCACAACGAACAGCCTTGGCATCATGGTGGGTTTGGTGGTGGGTAAACCTTTGGGGGTGTTGCTGTTCTGTTTTATTGCTGTTGTAAGTGGGGCCTCTCGCTTGCCTGCTGATTTGGGTTGGCGGCATATTTTGGGTGCCGGGGTTCTTGGCGGTATCGGGTTTACTATGTCAATTTTCATTGCCAATCTGGCTTTTGCCGGAAATGCCGAAACAATTAACGATTCAAAAATGGCAATTCTGTTAGCTTCCCTGATGGCGGGTGTTGTCGGTTTTCTATGGTTGCAAAGGTTTGGCGAACCCGAAGGGACGTAATATTTCTATCTGGCTTTGTCCAAAGACTTGTAGCTTGTAGCTTGTAGCTTGTAGCTTGTAGGTTGGAATAGTATGGTTATTTGCCGTCTAATAAAATTATGCTAGGAGAATAGATATGACCAAGAAAATTATTTTAACTTCCGTCCTGAGTACTTTTGTATTTGGGTGTAGCACTGCTCCATATAAAGCGCCTCAATCACAAATAGATTCTTACTTTGACAGCATGAAAATTTCGCCTCAAGGGGGAGAGGTGGAACACAAAAATCACGGAAAAATAAAAACTACTGAAAATCCTTACGCTAAAGACTATGACTTATGCGAAGAAGAATCCTTCAAAGGAAAATATTTTTTATTTGGTGCGCGTGAAGTCTCTAATTCGAAACAATTGTCTCAATTCTCTTCTGATTATTTGAAGGAAATGGTGAAGGCTTTTCTTGCTTATAAAAACACTTCTGGCTCGGGTGCTCATGCGGGTGCAATGGCAGCCACCTCGGTTAGTGCCGGCGCTGCTGTGCAAAATACAAATGATAAGCAATACAACAAATCAATTTTTGATGATAAGCAATTACTTTTAAACTTGAAGGGCATTAATGAACTTGAAGAAAGAACTTTGGAATGCGTAAAAGCTAAAGGCTGGTCTTATATTGAAACAAAAAAATAAACTGGTAGGTTGGGCAGTAATGCCAACACTGCGATGCAGTCGATTCAGTGTTATGAAATTAACCCTGCTTTTGGTTTGTTTTGTTGGGCATTGCTGCCCAGCCTGCGTGTTCAATAATCAAACCCGCAACACACGCCCCGCCCCCAATACTTCAATTTTAAAAATACAAAACCCCACTCTCCTCACTCTGCACACTTATTAACAATTACCCTTCACCGATGCTGCTAAGATGTTTTGATCTGGTCAATGGCTGCGGCCCGGTTGCTTTAGCCACTGAACCAGGCTGATGCAGGCCAGGTTGTTACACGATTATGACCGCTCGTTGGCTGGGCATTACTGCCCAACCTATGGAATAATTCAGAAAGAAATAATCAACAAAATAATAAAGAGGATTGAGCTATGAAAATATTTTTTGCCTCCATATTTTTTGCGTTATGTATCACAGGTTGTGCTGGCTCAGGTGAGCAAAATCGCAAAACAAAAATAGTGGAGATTGAATCATCTTTGTACCCTTGCTACGGCGAAGGCTTGGCTTTGTGTATGCAGGTTAAAGAGGAGGGTAAGAGTTATCGATTGATTAATGGGGAAATAGCGGGCTTTAATTATACGTTTGGCCATACGTATATGCTTGAAATTGAAGAAACACCTATTGTAAACCCACCTCAAGACGGATCGAGTGTGGCGAGAAAATTGGTTCGTATTGTCTCAAAAATTGAGGATGAAATTGGTAAGGAATATAAGCTTCAGTTTTCAGGGGATCTCACTTCAGTTGTTACATTTGATGACCAAAAATATCAGTTACTCGGTTATGGGTTCAATTGTTTATCCGCGATTGATTGCAGCAATTTACTTGAGCTTCATAGTATTTTCCCACCTCCTAAAATTCAACATAATCTCTTTCTGAAGTTTCAGTATGCAGGTAATTCAGAATTGGTTTTGGTTGCCTATGGGCAACTCAATTGATCTTTTAAGTGTAAAAAAGGCTTATGGGCACCTCCGGAAATTCAATTTTCGTGATGATCGCGAGGCATTATGCCCCTGTAAGCGGCTTAATTTAGCGCTTGCGGGGGTATGGGTGTGCGGCCCGGCTGAAAAGCCAAAGATGCACCACTAAAACTGTAGGGCTAGCAGAAAACACGTTGCGTGATTGTTGTGCGCAGGCGGCACTAAAACGGTGCCATCTTTGGCGTTAAAACGAACGCAGCGGCCATTCACAAATGACTTGTTGGGCGGCTATCGAAAATATAAAACGTTTGAGAGCTCAGTATTAATCACTTGCTTGCAGCGGGGGCAGTAATGCCCAGCACAGTGATGCAGTCAATTTAGCGGGGATATTTACGAAGTTAATGACCCCTCTGATAATTTTTTTACAGCCCAATGGGCTGCGTTATTTTCGTACATCGCTCGGTCATTTATACCGCATAAACTCCCTCCTTC
>JBEGTZ010000182.1:0-4410 GCA_041179125.1 Pseudomonadota bacterium
GCGAATAGTGAAAGTTAAAAATGAAGGGCAACCTTATTGGTTGTTCGAATTTTTTAACTTTTGCTAGGCGCGTCAAGGGGTTGTGCAGACTTGGGTGATCCAACTGAGGTTTTTAGGTTCACGGTTGTCGACTAAGAACTTGCCTTCCCGGTTGGCAAAACACTGCTCAACATCCGTGCGCGTTAAGCCGCCGTGCTTGTTTAACAGTTTTAGGCGTACTGTCTCGCTGATGCGTAGGTTTTCCATTGTTAATAACCTTGACGTTTCTTATAAAGCATACACCGAGTATATACAAACATATAAAAAATATTTGCGCTTTGGCAAAATGATCACACAACATTAATCAACCTAGAAACCTCAGTTGAGCGCCCAAATACTCCGGCTTTTCCAAAGCCAATCGCAGCAACGCCGCCACACTGATGGCGTCGGTGATCTCCCCGCGCAATGCCATTTCCACCGCTTCTTTCAGCGGTACACGTTTTACTTGAATGTCCTCTGTGGCATCGAGTTTTTGCTCACCGGGGCTAAGGCCGGTAGCTAAAAAATAGTGCGCGGCTTCGTCGGTGACGGAGTTGGATAGGTGCAGGGTGCCCAGTGGGGTTAAATGGGCGGCGCGCAGGCCCACTTCTTCTTCTAGCTCGCGCAGGGCGCAGGCTTCCAGCGTTTCCCCGGCGTGGGCGCCGCCTTCGGGGATTTCCCAGGAATAGGCGTTGAGGGTGTAGCGGGTTTGGCCTACTAGATAGGTGAAATGCTCATCATCCACCGGCACCACCCCCACGGCCCGGCCTTTAAAATGCACCACACCATAGATGCCCGGCGTGCCTGCGGGGGTGGTGACGGTTTCGTGGCTTACATGGATCCAGGGGTTTTCGTATACCACACTGCGGCTGTGGCACGTCCAGGGGCCGCGCTGTTCGGGAAGCTCTGTCATAAGGTAAGCCTTTTATTTCATATTGGATGATGGCGGGGCGTCTGTTGATTCAGGTTCGCTCAACAGCACGGCCTGAATCCGCCGCAGCAGGGGAAGCCCGTGTGGGTTGAGCATTAGCGACAGTTGATCGCGCCTTTGTAATTGCTCAACCAGGCTGCCATCGGCCAAATGGATTTGGATTTCCGCATCCATTAATAGGCGGTTCTTAACTTGCCAGACTTGGCGCACCTGTTTGATGAGTTGAATTTCGGCCTGCGCCCGCTCAAAAGGCAGCGCCTGTAACAGCTGTGCCGCTGCGGGGTGCTGCAACAGCTGCTGGCCGCTCGGCAGGTGTGCAGCCGCCAGGTCATTTTGTTGCGGCATGAGCGCCTGTACCTGGGTGTCCTCCCAAAAGGTTTTTATCTCCTTGCTGACGGCAAGGCTTGCCACCTGCTGCATATAAAAACCCGGCTCCGCACATACCCGCCCCAAGGTTACGGCCAAGGGTTGCTCGATGCCGCTGGCCATCAGGCTCCAGCGCGTTAGCAACTCCACCTCATCCCGCGCCCACGCATAAATACCTTCTGCCCGGGGGATAGGCTGGGATAAAGCCATCGTTTGAAGGCTCGCCGCCCACTGCACCATCCAAAGCAACAACCCGGCGCCCAAAGCACCCATGCCGCCCATGAGTATTGCGCCCCCGCTGAGGGACACGCCGCGTGGCAGCGGTATCTTTTGGGTGAACAGGGCGAGGGTTTTATTGACGGCAAAGGCTACCAACATGAATACCAGCAAACTTGCCAACACCCATCCCAAGTAAAAGGGCAACCAGCTTTGCAGTGCTTTGGCGATCAGCGGCGCCAGGTAGGTGGCCAGCACCAACGCCAGTAATGATGCAGTAATTTGCCGCGCCACCGCCCCTAAGCCCGAGCGGGCACCTAGGCCTGCGCACAGCAGCACAATCGCTGCGGAAATTCCCAAAACCAGCATTTATCACCTCTTTAGATGTACTTAGAAATCTCGGTATGTTTTTTTTGATCACAAAACTCTGTAGGGCAAACATCCGCCAAGGCGCGATGATTCGCGCCCCTACAGGTGAAGATATTCAATACTAGGCTGATGTGAACGATGCCCAAGACCGAGCAATTCCTAGGCTCTGCTAGACATTGCCCGCAGGTTACACAGGCCTGAGCGATTCAACTGTAGTTTTTAGGGGCATTACAGGCCAAACCGTAGTTTAGGTTTTAATGACCCTGTGGCCTTGGTACCATAGGCGCCCGTTTGGCCCGAGCAGGGCACGCCCAGCTCACCCCGGTTCACGCCAACAGGCTGCGTTCAGTTCACACAGCTGTCCTGCTCACACCCATACAGCCACTCCAACCACACCGTCTTCAGTACACCAACCAAAGGTTTCCCTATGGCCGCAGCCCCAACCCGCTTGGCACAGTTTAGCTGTTCACAAGAATTTATCGCCCGCCACATTGGCCCAAGCGCCAGCGAAACACAAGCTATGCTCAGCCACTTGGGGCTTGCCAGTTTAAGTGATTTGGTTGAAAAAACCCTGCCCGCCAGCATCCGCGCCGAAACCACCGCAAGCCTTGGCAGCCCACGCAGCGAGACCCAAGCCCTGGCGGAATTAAAAGCCATCGCCGGGCAAAATCAGCTATTCAAAAGCTACATTGGCTTAGGCTATCACCCCACCTACACACCCCTGGTGATTCTGCGCAATGTGCTGGAAAACCCCGGTTGGTACACCGCCTACACCCCCTACCAACCAGAAATTGCCCAGGGCCGCTTAGAAGGCTTATTAAATTTCCAACAGATGTTGATGGATTTAACCGGCATGGAAATGGCCAACGCCTCTATGCTGGATGAAGCCACCGCCGCCGCCGAAGCCATGTCAATGGCCAAGCGCGTCGCCAAAGGCAACGCCTCCAACCGCTTTTTTGTACAAAAAGATACACACCCACAAACCCTGGCCGTGGTGGCTACGCGAGCGGAGCATTTTGGTTTTGAGATTGTTCAAGGCGAGCTGAGCGAACTGGCACAGGGCGATTATTTCGGTGCCCTGCTCAGCTACCCCGCCTCCAGCGGCGCCCTCAGCGACCTGCGCCAACCCATCCAAACCATCCACGCACACCATGCCATCGCCATAGTGGCCGCCGACCTTTTAAGCCTGGTTTTACTGGAAGCCCCAGGCCACTTGGGTGCAGATATAGTCATCGGCAGCAACCAGCGTTTTGGTATTCCGATGGGTTTTGGCGGCCCTCATGCTGGCTTTTTTGCCTTCCGTGATGAGTACAAACGCCAGGCGCCGGGCCGCATTATTGGCGTCTCCATTGATAAACGCGGCAAACCCGCCCTGCGTATGGCCATGCAAACCCGCGAGCAACACATCCGCCGCGAAAAAGCCAACTCGAACATCTGCACCTCTCAGGTTTTACTCGCCTTGATGAGTGCGTTCTACGCCATTTACCACGGCCCGGAGGGTTTAAAACGCATCGCCGGGCGCACCCATTTGCTCACCAAAATGCTGGCGGCGGGCCTCACCCAAGCGGGACTGACGCTGCGCCACAGCCAGTACTTCGACACTCTGGTGATTGAAACCGAGCAGGCCTGGGCCCTAATAGCCAAGGCCGCAGCTTGCGGCATCAACCTGCGTCCACTCGACGGGGCCATTGGCATCAGCCTGAACGAAACCACTGAAGCGGCTGACCTCATCGAACTGCTCAACCTGTTTGGCGCCACCACAGACCTTGCCCTACTGGAACAAACCGCCCACAGCCTGAACATACTCGGCACTGAATTCAGCCGCCAAAGCACGCTTCTTACCCATCCGGTGTTCAACCGCTACCACAGCGAAACCGAGATGCTGCGCTACTTAAAACGTCTGGAAGCCCGCGACATCGCCCTCAACCACGCCATGATTCCGCTCGGCTCCTGCACCATGAAGCTCAACGCCACCGCCGAGATGCTGCCTGTTACCTGGCCGGAATTCGCCAATTTGCACCCCTTCGCCCCCATCGAACAAGCCCAAGGTTTTCGCACCTTGTTTGAACAATTAGAGCAAATGCTGCAAGCCTGCACCGGCTACGACGCCATCAGCCTGCAACCCAACGCAGGCTCCCAGGGCGAATACGCAGGCCTGGTGGCGGTGAAAAAATACTTTGAAGCCAGAGGCGAACACCAACGCCGCATCTGCCTGATCCCCGCCTCCGCCCACGGCACCAACCCGGCCTCCGCGCAAATGGTCTCCATGCAAGTGGTCGTTACCGCCTGCGACGACGCGGGCAACGTGGATCTATCCGACCTGCACGCTAAGGTCGCGCTCTACGGCGAGCAGATCGCCGCCCTGATGATCACCTACCCCTCCACCCACGGCGTATTTGAAGAAAACATCCGCGACATTTGTGAGCTGATCCACTCCATAGGCGCCCAGGTATACATCGACGGCGCCAACATGAACGCCCTGGTGGGCCTGGCTGCCCCCGGCCAATTCG
>JBEGTZ010000183.1:0-20402 GCA_041179125.1 Pseudomonadota bacterium
AGGGCGGCGTAGTCCTTTTCCAGTTGTTTGGCGGCTTTTTTACTCACCCCACCGAGCAGCTCAATGGCCTCGCGCAGGCGCACACGGGACATATCTGGCCCCAACAGCGCCATAGCATCCACCACTGAGAAAGAGGTAGCCGAACCGCTGATCGCAATAAATAGCGGCGCAACAAAATCTTTCATTTTAATGCCCAAGCCATCGGCTAACTGTTTTAAGGCGGCAAAAATAGAGTCTTTATCCCAAGCTTGTAAACTTTCCATACGCCAGGAGGCAAATTGCAACACCTTAAGGCGTGTTTCAGCATCTAATTTAAGTTCATCAAATACACTGGCAGTTAAAGGCAAGCGCCCGGCCAATAAAAAACCCACCATCGGCATAAAATCGCTCAGTGTGTTTAGGCGTTTGTGTACGTGGGGAATTACCGCCAATAAATTCTGTTGATTCAGCGCCCAATCCACTAAACGTGCGGCTAATTGTTCGGTGCTGTTATCTTCGCGAATCCACATTCCATTTAGCCAATTGAGTTTATCAATATCAAAAATTGGCCCGCCCAGAGAAACTCGCTCAATAGCAAAATTTGCCTGCATATCCACTAGGGTAAATTTTTCCCGCTCATCAGGCATGGACCAGCCCATTCGGCCCAAATAATTTAATAGGGCTTCAGGCAAATAACCCATGCGCTGGTAATACAAAATTGAAGTGGGATTTTTGCGTTTGCTGAGCTTGGATTTATCCGGGTTGCGCAATAGCGGTAAATGGCAAAACACCGGCGCTTGCCAACCAAAATATTGATACAACAAAATATGTTTTGGTGCGGAATTAATCCATTCTTCACCGCGAATTACATGGCTGATCTGCATTAAATGATCGTCCACCACATTGGCTAAGTGATAAGTAGGCAGGCCGTCGGATTTTAATAAAATCTGCGCATCCACTTGGCTCCAATCTAATTCAATGGTACCGCGCAGCATATCCGGCACCGGGCAGGGGCCAGCCTGCTCCGGTACCATCATGCGCACCACAAACGGCGCGCCTGCCGCTTCACGCTGAGCGATTTCATCGGCAGGTAAAATAAGGTCTGAAGGTTTTAAAGCGGTGGAGATTCCCGCCTCTTTGCGTGCAGCGCGAATAACATCTAATTCGTCCGCTGTGCGGTAACATTTAAAGGCGTGGCCTTGGACTAATAATTGCTCGGCGTAGCCAGCATAAATACCCGCGCGTTCGCTCTGCCGATAAGGGCCGTGGGGGCCGCCCACGTCTGGGCCTTCATCCCAGTCCAACCCCAGCCAGCGCAGGGAAGCCAAAATGGCGGCTTCGGATTCCGGTGTGGAGCGTTGTTGGTCGGTGTCTTCAATGCGTAATAAAAATTGGCCGCCGTGTTGGCGGGCGAAGCACAGGTTAAAAAGGGCAATATAAGCGGTGCCTACGTGGGGGTCGCCGGTGGGCGATGGGGCGATGCGGGTGCGAACCGTCATAAAAAACATCCAAGGTGAAAAAGCCGCCGATTATACGCCAACACGGAAGGCCTGTACCGAGCCTTGCCCTCTCGCGAGGGTTTGCTATGGTTTAAATATATGAATCTCTGTGGCATTAAGCTGCGGTAATTCTGCGCGCCAAAAAATATGGATGTAAATACCGTATGCTTAAATTGTTAAACCTCTCGTTGCAGATTGCCAATCGGCTGTCAATTAATACAAAGTTATCAGCGCTGGTGCTGATTTTTTTAATTCCATTTTTAATTTTGGGTAGTGAGAAATTGCTCGAATTAAAGGGTGAGGAAGACAGTGCGCAGTTGCAGGCAGATGGATTTACCCTGGTCAACCAAATAAAACCCCTGCAAGTGAGTATTGCCAAACACCGAGGTTTAAGCGCGCAAGCCTTGCAAGGCCAGTCTGCGGCCAGTGAAGCGGCGACTGCTTTGGAAAAAACCATTCATAACGATATCGCCTCATTTATTAAAAAGGTGCAATCATCCGGTAAAAACCTTGTTTTAACCAAGACACTGGTAGCGCAATTTGATGCTCTGCTGCTGGAAAACTTAAAAAACAAATCCCCTGCTGAAAGCTTTAACTTGCACACAGCTTTAATTAAGGATATTCAAAATGCAGTGGCTCAATTGGCTCATGATTTTCAGTTGATTAATTTTAATAATCTGAGCAACCGCTATAGCAGTGATTTAAACCTATTTATATTGCCTGCACTCATAGAAGAAACCGGGAAGCTGCGCGGCAAAGGAGCTGGCGCTTTGGTTGATAAAACACTCACCGATGTAGAGCGCGTCAATGTGATGAGTTTGCTGGGCGCAGCGGAAAACTTACACGCTTCATTTGCGCTTAATATGGGTTATTTAAACCAGGATTCAATTTATAAGGAGAGCACTGCCAGTCAGTTTGAGGCGACACAAAAATCATTGGCAGAATTTATAACTGCTACGGCTCAGATGGGGCAAAGTGATCAGCTTATTGGCGCGCCGCAGTATTTTGAACTGGGCACTCAGGCTATTACACACTTAATAGAATTAGATAATTTAATCATTAAAGAGTTGTTGGTCCGTATTAATTCACGGCTTCAGCACAGTCGCGTCGTTGGTTATTCAGCTAGCGCGTTGTTTTTATTTATTGTCATATTGGGAGTTTATTTTGCCGTTGGCATTTTATATTCCATTGTAAAAAATGCGCAGTTATTAAGCGATGCTGCTGACAAAATGAGTGGGGGTGATTTTTCTTTTGAAATTCAACAGCACTCCCAGGATATTTTGGGGCGGGTGGCAAACCATTTAAATCTCTCCTTGCGACAGGTTGCGCAGTTAATTCGCGTTATTCACGCCGCCGCTATAGATGTTAACCAAGCGGCGGATACTGTACAAAAAGGAGCCTATGCCAGCCGTTCGGAAATTTCACAGCAAACGTTACAAACACAACAATCGGCCTCAGCCGCTATCGAAATGGCTGTCACGGTGAAAGAAGTCGCTAAGAATTGTCTTCACGCGACTGAGGTGACGCAGAGTGCCCGTCAAAATGCTTTAGAAGGGCAGGAAAAAGTGCAGTCGGCGGTGAATAATATTGTGCATTTGGGCAGGCAGGTGGACGATGCTAATGAGATTATTACGCACCTGCAAAATGATGTGTTGGCCATTGGCAAAGTGTTAGAGGTCATCCGCTCCATTGCAGAGCAAACTAATTTATTGGCATTAAATGCGGCCATCGAGGCGGCTCGTGCAGGGGAGCAAGGGCGTGGTTTTGCGGTGGTGGCCGATGAGGTGCGCTCGCTGGCTAAACGCACACAAGAATCAACCGAAGAAATACGTTCTGTAATTGAAAAATTACAAAATCGCGCCAAACATGCCGTGGACATAATTCAACACAGCCATGCAAGTGCCAAGGCTTCCATAGAAAGTGCAACACATGCGGGCCAGACATTAAATACCATTGTTTGTGGTGTTGAGTTACTTGATGAGTTAAACCGTCAAATCGCTTCCGCTGCGAGCCAGCAATCCATTGCCGCAGAGCAAATGTCACAAAGTACAAATTTAGTTAACGACTCCGCTGAAACTATTTTGCAGCAGATACAACACACCAGCACCAACAGCCAACAATTGCATGGTAACGCTGAGCATCTTATGGCGGCGATTTTGCGTTTTAAAATTGCTAACTAAGTTAATCAGCTGACCAGATTTTTTGAAAAAATATCGTGTGCATCAGGCTAAATAAAAAAGTTGGGCATTGCGGTCGTGTGCTTGTATTAGTCGAAGGCGTAACCCGCGCAGAGCACCAACAGCCAAGCACAAACCAATAAAAAACCACACAACAAAATTCCATGAATTTGCAAAAATTATCGTGAGCGATAAGACATTCAGCGCGGGTTATTAACCGGCGTTACTATTTAATCAATCACTTTGAATTTTCGATGAGCGGTACACGTTCTGGCTGGAGTGGGTAAGCCCATAACTAAATATCCACAGTCACATCAAAGGCAGAATTTTCCGTAATTTTCAGCTTTAACGCGCTCAGAGCCTCATCATAATCTACCGCTGTATCTACACCATTTACACGTACACGCTTTGGTTTTTTCGCATAAATTAATTCAATAAATTGCCCTGCGCTAATGGCTGGGCCGTTGAGTGAGTTGTTTTTCCGGTGTTATTCAGGCGAATTATTTTTTCTTTATTCCCATCTAAAAAGTCAATATAAGTAAAATGTGCGCTGCCTTTTTTGCTGGCAGGGAAGGCGTGAATGGTTAATGTTTTGGCGGTGTTCTCCCATAGTTTATCATTGCCGCGATAAATATCCCCGCGTACATAAATAGAGTTTTCACGCAAAAAGCGCGGCAACACATCAAGCGGCGCCTGAACATCAATTTTTTTACCGCCCTGTATAAAATTAAACGGCGGGTTAAAATTGCGCCAGGTGCCTTCGGGTAAATATACCGAGCGGGTAAGTTGTTCGTTAAAAACGGGTGCCACTAATAATGCAGCACCTAAATAAAACTCATCCCAAATACTGTAGGTATTTTTGTCGTTTAAATGGCGGTAGGCGAGGGGTTGCATGAGTGTACCTTGCACCGCACTGGTGTTGGCGAGGGAATAAATATAGGGCAATAATTGCATACGCTCGGCTAAAATAGCGCGGAATTGTGCTTGGAATTGCGGCGAATAACGCCAGGGCATACGGTCTTGCCCGCTGCCGCCTGCGCCATCTAATTTAATTTCAAATAATCCTGTCATGCTGCCAGCTTGCAACCAACGTAAATAAAGGTCTTCAGGAATAAACCCATCGCCCTGGTACCCACCTACGTCCGTCCCCCAAATAGGAAACCCCATAAATGAACTGCGCATGGCATTGGCAAAATTCGCCTGCAAACCTTGCCAGCTGGTACGCGGGTCGCCGCCCCAAATGGCGCTGGTGTAGGGTTGTGTGCGGTGAATAGCGGCGCGGGTAAAAGTAAATTGATCATTCCCCCAGCTTTTACGCAGCGCTTCATCTTGCGCTTTAGCCATTAAATAACTGTATTTATTTTTACGCTCAAATACCGGCGTGGCATCTGCCCATTCTTCGGCAACGGGAAAGCCTTCATCGGCGCGGTCAATTTTGTGGCCTTTAACGCCTACGGTGTAGTGTAATTGGGTTAATGCTTGTTGGTAGGCTTGTGTTGTTGCTGCGTGGCTTAAATCTAAATAAGTAAATTTACCGGCTAAATGTTTGGCAAAACGCGTATCACCAAACGTAGCGGGTGTCACCCAGGTCATAAATTCCAGGCCAAAATCAGAGCGGATTTTCCCAATCCATTTTTGTGGTTCAGCAAAAGCCGGGCTGAAATTCATTTTAGACCAAGCGTGATTTCCCTCGCTGTAGGGGCGGTCTACAAACCAGGCGGTGAAGGGGATTTTTAAATCGCTTAAGTGTTTTATATCGCTAATAATTTCCGCCGCGCCGCCATTATTCTGATCGCGCCAACCCACCGGCCCCAAGGCCCACATAGGGATTTTTTTCGGCGCGCCAATTAAAGAATAATACGCTTGGTGAATCGCCGCGCCGGTTTCACCGGTAAAAATTGTCCAATCCAATGTGCCGGTTTGGTGGTGAATTTGGTTTTGGCCATTAATCGCAAATTCATAAGTACCTTTGGCAAAGGTGTCAAAAAAAGCACCGTACCCGAAGGAGCTCATATAAAAAGCAGAAAACGCCGAGGCATAATTTTCCCGCAGGTTGGCTTCTTCACTTTGCACTTCAACATTAATATGGGTGCCGGTTAAATCTGCTGAGAGGCGGTTATCTGGTTGTAAGGGTGCGGATAAACCAAAAAAATGATCACCCAAATAACGCAAATTAAGCGTCACCTGCCGCCCCCAAGTTGGCGCTGCGTATAAACGAAAGCCATTTTCCCGTCGGCTAATAATTAATGCTACGTTTTTAGCCGTGTTATCGGTGGGTTTGCGGTAATAATCCACCTCTGCGGGCAGTTGTGCGTGCAGTATTATTTCATCATTATTGGCGCTGTGTACGGTCCAATTGGGCACGCTTTCATAATTAAATTTGATGCTTTCTAAATCAATGAGTGTTTTGCTTCCTTGTTGAACAATAATATGTTGGTTATGGATTTTAAGTTCGGCATTGCCGCTGCGTAGGCTAATGTCGCTTGCCTGGCTGCCAAGGCTTGCGCTGAGGGTGATAATAAATAGCGTGATGCGGGTGAGTATCATGGTGTGTTTGCTCTTAATAAAAAATAAAAATCTTTTGGTTTAACCTACAGAAAATAAGTTATAACGAATTTTGTTGTGCGAGTAAAAATTAATACGGTGTAAATCCTTCGGCCTTAATAACCCAAGTATTATCCTTTGGAAACCCTGGGTAAGGTGTATTTTGCGCACCCTGCCAGCCGCCGAGCATCATGGCAACTGCGGTTAATAAGGCACCGTTTGCGGGTAAATAAACCGGTAATTTCGCACCGGCCTGTGGCGCGTGGCCATTAGGTAAATACTGGTTGTGGGTGCTGTTTTTTAATAATAATTGCACCGCTAAATCGGGTTTATTTAAACGTGCCGCCGTCATGGCGAGCATAGGGTAATCCCAGCCCCATATTTTTTCACCCCAATCCCAGGTGTTAATGACTGCATCCAGCGTATTAGCCATTATTTTTTTATCCACCTTGGGGTCATTTAATAAACCTAATGCAGCTACCATGCTGGGGTGGTCGCGGCGGCTATTGGGGTTTTCAAACGTGTCGGGAATGGATTCTATGGCAACGTATAAATTGTTTTTTATTGGCAAGCTGGCTAATTGGTCTATTTTTTTTTGCCAATCTGCATTCATCTCTAAGCCTTGCCGTTTGCGCCATTCCTGCGCAATGTTTAAACCCATGCGCCAGTAAGCCAACTCAAAAGTCGGGTTCTGGGTGCGCTTGGGGTCGTAAATTTCTTGTGCGATCCAAATAGGCGGCGCTAAATTATAGCGTTTTTGAGTGTTGTCCCATGTCAGCATGGAAGCCATAGCCGCTGCGGTTTCTTCTATTAATGCGCTGTATTTTTTTATTGTTTGGTCATCCTGGGTGCGCTGAAATATCAGTTCAGCCAAATGAATCACCTGCGGCTGGTTCCAAATAATAAGAGGATTGCCGCCGGGGCTTTCGCGGTTATTAGGCCCCACCATTTTGGCCCAGCGCGCGCCGTTTAAACCGCGCGCTTGCGCTAATGTTTGTGCGCTGGATAAGTGGTTTTTATACCAGTTTAAAAGTTGTTCGGCTTCTTTCGGGTTGCCCCACAAAATCCAGTGGGCGCTGTGCCAAAACGCCATTTCACTGTGGTGTTTTCCGTACCAAGAACTGCTGGTTAAACCGGTTTCCTGGGGCGGAAATTCAGCGCGTTCTTGTACAGCCATTAAATAGCGGGATAACACAATGCGCCGCTCTAATTCCTGTGCTTGCCCGTGTGTGCTTTGCGATAAATCCACCGCCGCACCGCTGCGCCAAAAATATTCCCATGCTGTTTCGGTGCGTTTTTTAATTGTTTCAAAATTAAATGCAGGCTTTAATGCGAGTATGTTTTGTGTCTGATTAATGGAGAATTTAAAATTATCAGTTTGGCTTATTAATAAAAAATGATGTGCCGACAGTTTTTTTAATTGTGCATGGCCTTGCCAGTGTATGGATGCATAATAATGCGTGTCATCAAGGGTGTGTTTTATTAAAGCGTGCTGCGCATTTTGCTGTAAAATTTCTGTCTGGTGGGCATTTTCATCTTGCCAATTAATGGCGGGAGTGTTTTTAGTGTTGAGGTCATAACCGCGTGGAAATTTAATACTTAGGGTGAGTTGTTGGGTTTTAAGTGCGGGGGATAAAACCTGTGCGGCAATACAATCCTGTGTGCTATCCACCAGTGTGGCCACTGCAACCGGGTGTTGTTTGAGGTTAAATTGACTGTTCAGAACGCCGCGCCACATATCTAATTGTTGCGTAACATTATTAATATCGGAGGCTATTAATGGCTTTTGATCCCATAAAAAACCGATTTGCGCCAAAGGGAAATCATGCGGATTTTGCCTTAACCATTGGCCTGCTGGCGCATCCATGCGGGTGGGGAAATTAACAGTACGGCCATAGGCTGAATACGCTTCGTTGCTATTATTTAATGTAAAATCCTGTGGGTTTGCATAGGTGTGCCAGGCCCAGCGAGCTTTGGTTTCCAGTGGAATTCCTTGGCTAAAATAAAGTTCGGGTAGGCTTTGTAAACCGGTGCTATCCGCCGTAAAAGCAAAACGCCCATTGCCCAGCGTGAAAGGCGATTGTGGGTTAATTGTTTTGAGTGTTGGGTTGTGGCGGCTTACCCATTGTTTACGGTTGATGGGGGCTGTTATGGCGGAATATTTCGATTTGGTCGACGCTTTAGGTGTGGAAAAATACGGTGTGCAATGGGTGGTTAGGCTAACCAACATTAATGCTATAAAAAGGCGGTACACAATCATATTTTGCTCGGGTTTTTATTGGGCACCTTGCGGAAATTCACTTTTCGCGCGCTCGCTGCGTTATTTTCGTGCTCATTCGGTCATTTATACCGCATAAACTCCCTCATTCGGCTTTGGCATCCTCGGCTTGGGCATCCTGCGTCGCTCTCGATTTCATTCCTGATGAAATTCTACCTCCCCCATCCGTGGGGTCGTCCAAATGCCTTGCGATCATCACGAAAATTGAATTTCCGCAAGGTGCCCTATTGTTGTTTATTTGTGTAAAAACTGTAGGCGCTATTAAATAATTCCTTGTTGTTGGCTGTTTGGGCGAGATATGATCCCGCCTTTATTTTGCGCTAATTTTTAGCGGTTTCCGGCCTGTTGTACGCGGCCTTTTTTGTGAATCATTTTATGAAAACTATATTGCAGCTAAATAGCCAAGATAATATCGCCCTTGCCTTGGACGACCTTGTTACTGGGGAGCAGGTAAATAACACCGGTGCAGCCCCTTTAACAATTTTGCAGCCCATCGCCAAAATGCACAAGGTGGCTGTGGCCCCTATTGTAAAAGGTGCAGCGATAAAAAAATACGGCCAGGTGATTGGTTTTGCAGCGGAAAATATTCTGCCTGGCGCCCATGTACACACGCATAATTGCAGCATGGGTGCGGTGGATAAAAATTATGATTTTTGCCGCAATGCGCAGCCTACTGCATATTTTAGTGCGCAGGAAATGCGTTATTTTCAAGGTTATAAACGCAGTAATGGCGCCGTAGGCACACGTAATTTTATCGGCATACTCACCACTGTAAATTGCTCTGCCACCGTGGCTAAACAGGTTGCGCAGTATTTTTCGGCATCTGTAATGCAAGCCTGGCCCAATGTAGACGGTGTAGTGGCTTTAACGCATAGCAGTGGTTGTGGTATGCGCACAGAAGATGAAGGCTACGCTACCTTGCAGCGCACTTTTGAAGGTTTTATGCGCCAACCCAATTTTGGTGGTTTAATTTTAATTGGGTTAGGCTGCGAAACCATGCAAATTAAAAATGTGTTAGCCGATGCAGGGCTTTGTGAAAATAACACCGTGGCCGCTTTTGATATTCAAGCCGTGGGTGGTACGCGCAAAGCCATTGAGCAGGGTATTCGTTTGGTTGAATCTATTTTGCCGCAAGTCAATCAATGTGTGCGCACGCAGGTGCCTGCTAGTGAGTTAATCATTGGTTTACAATGCGGCGGCTCCGATGCATTTTCCGGCATTACCGCCAACCCCGCACTGGGTATTGCTAGCGATTTAATTGTGCGTTTAGGCGGCACGGTATTTTTATCGGAAACACCGGAAATTTATGGCGCCGAACATTTATTAACGCAGCGTGCGCAATCGCCAGAAGTTGCAGAAAAATTATTAGCTCGAATTCGCTGGTGGGAAGATTACACGCAGCGCAATGGTTTTGAATTGGATAATAATCCGTCACCCGGCAATAAACAGGGTGGTCTTACCACTATTTTAGAAAAATCCCTCGGCGCTCAAACCAAAGGCGGCGCCACTAATTTGGTGGATGTGTGCCTGTATGCGGAGGCGCCAAAAACACGCGGCCTCATTTTTATGGATAGCCCCGGTTACGACCCGGTTTCTGTCACCGGCCAGGTGGCCAGCGGCGCCAATGTTATTTGTTTTACCACAGGGCGCGGTTCTGCGTTTGGTTGTAAGCCGGTGCCGAGTATTAAATTATCCAGTAACACCGCTATTTATCAGCGAATGCAGGAAGATATAGACCTCGATTGCGGCCCGGTGATTGATGGCGCTATTTCACTTGAAGCTATGGGCGGTGCCATTGTGGATAAAATTCTCGCTATTGCCTCCGGTGAATACGCGAAAAGTGAAGACTTAGGCTACGGCGATATGGAATTTAACCCCTGGAAAATAGGCGCGGTATTATAAGCTGGCAGCGGGGAAAGCGTTGTTTTTGCATGGTCAGCGGGTGCGTCTTCTGGTAAGGTGGCGCCCGCACGCGGGGCTTAAAATTGTGATAAAACCCTGAACCTAAAAATCTCACTTGAATCACCCAAGTCTAAGCAGCAACAACTTACACGCATTGGGGCCTCAACTGAGGTTTTTGGGTTGAATAAACCGATTTTGGCCGCAAATTGTGGGCAGCCCTTGTTGGTTCGCTATGTATCTTTTGTTTCAGATACTACTTAGGTAAGCGATAGGGTTTCCTCATTTCCCCTCGGTGTTAATTGTTATCACCACAAACCTCACTAATTTGGAAGATGAATTATGGCTATCGAATTACCTGCACTGCCTTATGCTAAAAATGCCTTAGCACCTTATATTTCCGAGGAAACCTTAGAGTTTCACCACGGCAAACACCACCAAACTTATGTTGATAAATTAAATGGTTTATTGCCAGGCTCTGAGTTTGAAGGCAAGACACTAGAAGAAATTGTTAAAACATCCAGTGGTGGCGTGTTTAATAATGCGGCGCAAATTTGGAACCATACTTTTTATTGGCATTGTTTAGCGCCTAATGCCGGTGGTGAACCTACCGGTGCCATTGCGGGTGCCATTAATGCTTCTTTCGGTTCTTTTGCTGCATTTAAAGAGCAATTTAATACTTCAGCGGTGAATAACTTTGGTTCTTCTTGGACTTGGTTAGTTAAAAAAGCAGATGGCGGCCTGGCAATTGTAAATACCAGCAATGCCGCAACGCCTTTAACTGATGCCGCCAGCAAACCGCTGTTGACTGTAGATTTATGGGAACATGCTTATTACATTGATTTCCGTAATGCGCGGCCTAAATATTTAGAGGCTTTTTGGGCTTTGGTAAATTGGAATTTTGTGAACGAAAATTTCGCGTAATAGATAAAATAAATATAAAAGGAGGCATTGGCCTCCTTTTTTCGTTTTTTATTAATGGGCCCCCCCGGAAATTCAATTTTCGCGATCATCGAGAAAATTGAATTTCCGGGAGTGCCCTAATGTACTATTCATTGATCTAACAATAGGTTGAACCATGATTGAGCGTCGAGAACCCACCCTCTCAGGCCGCACCGATACAGACGAACCCTTAACGCGCCCGGTGGCCAGTAGCCGTCCCGTAGCCGGTAAAACACACAGCTCTTCCCCTGCCAGCACGTCACCGCTGGCGCCCTTTGCCATTTTATTGGCCTTGGCGAGTTTAGCCTTGGGGGCTTTTTTTTATTGGCAATTAACACAATTTCAGCAGGCTGCTGTGCAACAAGCTACTTTGCTCGCCGCTGCGGAAACCCGCGTGGGTGAATTGGAAAAACGCTTAAATTCTACGGGCGAAACCTCTGAACAATCTTTGGCGGCGATTCAAGATAAATTAAAAACCACATCCAGCGAAGTGGCCAAATTGTGGGATGCACAAAACCAAATTAAAACCAAAACGGCTGCGGCTTTAGAAGACAATAGCGCGTCTACTAATAAACAATTACAAGCCGCATTGCGGGAGGTTGAGGCCAAGTCCAAACAATCGGTTGCGGATGTACAGGCGGAGCTTAAAGTGTTGCAGGACTTGGTGCAGGCGCAACAATCTTCATCGAGTAAAGACGATGAATCGCGCAAAGAATTGGCCAGTAAAATATCCGAACAAGCCAAAAAACTTAAGGCTATTGATTCGGATTTAAGCGAGCGCGTGCGCAATACTGAAAACGCTATTGAATCTATTGATGCGTTCCGGTTGCAGGTTAACCGGGAGATTAATAAATTAAAGGGCGGGCAGTAACGTTTAACTGAGGTTTCTAGGTTAAAACGTCTATTTTAAACAACGATTTAACACTTCAATTAATAACCCAAACTCTAGCGGCTTTGTAAGGTAGCTTACAAAGCCCGCTTTTAAGCCTTTTTCAATGTCGTGGCTCATCGCATTGGCGCTTAAGGCAATTACGGGTATATGCGCGGTGGCTAAATCGGATTGCAAAACTTCCAAGGCTTCAAAGCCATCCATTCCCGGTAAATTAATATCCATAATAATTAAATCCGGGTGTTCGGTGCGCGCATAAAATAAACCTTTTAGGGCATCCCCGGCCAGTTGTAATTCCAGTTGAGGAAGGCGGCTTAATAAGTGTTCCATTAGACGTTGGTTGGAGGGGCTGTCTTCAACATATAAAATTCGACGGTTCCCACCAATTTCCAGTTCATAGTTGTTTATTTCTGCGGGGAGGGCAGTTTTTTCTGTGGCTATTGGGTTGATAACTAATTCTTGACGCAAGGGGATATCAATCCAAAAACGGCTGCCTACGCCTTCTTGGCTGGAAAAATCAATGCGCCCACCCATTTGTTGGATTAGGCGCTGAGTAATAACCAGCCCTACACCACTGCCTTCAGTTTTAGAATTTTCTTCTCCCAGCCGATTAAAAGGCTGGAATATTTGGCGTTGTTTTTCTTGCGCAATACCTTTGCCGGTATCTTGCACCAAAATACGAAAATAAGTGTCGGCCTCTATGGCGCAGGCGATATTAACGCGCCCGCGATCTCGATTATATTTAACCGCGTTGGTGATTAAATTGAGTAATATTTGTTCCAGCCGAGTTTGATCTGAGGTTATGGTTGTGGTGGAAAAATTACCAGGGTGGAATACCAAACTAATGTTGCGTTTGGCAGCCAAGTTTTGCACCATGCCTAAACAGCGTTGAATTAAATCGCAGGGGGCGAGGGATTTATAAATAAAATCTAAATGCCCGGCTTCTATGCGGGCTAAATCTAGGCAGTCTTTAATCAGGCGCGATAATATATCGCCAGCTCGGGTAATTTCGGAAATATGGGCGCGTTGTGTTGGCGATAAGCTTTCATCCATTGCCATTATTTGTGAATAACCCAAAATTGCATTTAATGGTGTGCGCAATTCATGGCTCATACTTGATAGAAATTCACTTTTTGCTTGGCTGGCGTTTTCGGCGTCTTCTTTGGCTTTTATTACACGCTCTTCCGCTTCTTTTAATTCCGTAATGTCCATGTTGGAGCCAGACATTCGTACTGGCTCGCCTTTTTCATTAAATACCATTTGCCCTCGGGCGCGAATCCAAAACCAACGGTCATCTTTTCCTCGAATGCGGTATTCCACATCAAATGGCCCTTGTTTGCGAATATGCTGGGATAAAATTCGGTCAAATTGCATTAAATCATCTGGGTGCATTCGTTTGCGCCATGCGGCCATGCGGTCTACACCTTCAGCTATGGCTTCATGATTTTCGGTATAACCTAAGTGTTCCCAGCAGCGTGACGAATAATGAAAACCATCTTGGTCCAGCACCCATTCCCAAATGCCATCGTTGGATGATTGCAGAATACGTGCATGGCGCTCTTCACTGAGTTGAAGTGCTTGTTGCATTTGTTTTTGTTTGGTTACATCAAATGCAATGCCGCTGACAAATGTCACCCAGCCTTGTTCATCGCGGGTGGCGTCAGCACGAATTTCTGTCCAAATATAACCGCCATTTTTTTTGCGCACGCGGTAGGTAATTTCACCCATTAGGGTTTGTGCTTTAAATAATTTCCAGATGGCCTCTTGCATTCGGCTTACGTCCTCTGGGTGGACGTAATCAAAATAATTGGATGACATGGAGATAACTTCCACGTCATCTTCGGTATAGCCAAGGTATTTCCAATAACCGCCACTCCAATCCATTTTTTGTCTTTTTAGATCCCAGTCAAAATACCCGTAGCCATGACTTGAGCGAAAAATGCGTTGGTGGCGCAGCAAAGAGGCGCGCATATCGGTGGCGTCACTGCCTTGTGTGTTAGGGCGCAAGGAGAATAGGGATTTAACAAAAGCTTTGAGCACGCGCATATTCCTATAGAACTATTTACACCAAAATGCCTTAAAACCTATGACGAAGCAGCCTGAGACACCGGCACGCAGCCACTATAATCCAGTAAACGTTGTATTTTGGGAGGTGTGTATGTGGGTTGAACTGGGCCGGTCATTGGGTGTAGAGCTTGAGTATTTATTTGCGGTAATTGCCGAGGCCGCTATGCCGGATCAACTGCTGCAACCGGCAGAAATAAGTCATTCGTCGCAGGCAGAGCCTACGCCGCCCTCACACAGTATTAACTAATACGAAGTGCATAAAAAAGGGCCTTGCGGCCCCTTTTTTATGGCATTTCGTCTACTTCTTCTTGTGCTACTTCGGAGGGGATTAAATCTTCCCGTGTTACTTTTAATGTGACCAGTAATCCTGATGCAATATATACCGAGGAGTAGTTGCCGAACGTTACCCCGAACAATAGGGCCAAGGAAAAGTGGTGGAAGGCATCGCCGCCCCAGAAAAACATCGCGAGCACACTCATGTTTACTGAGCCTGAAGTCATGATGGTTCGGCTTAGGGTTTGTGTGATTGAGGTGTTGATGACTTCTTTTACATCCACGCCGCGCATGATGCGTAGGTTCTCCCGCACCCGGTCGGCCACAATGATGGATTCGTTAATGGAAAAACCGATGATGGTTAATACCGCTGCCAAAACCGTTAAATCAAAGTCGAGCTGGAAAAAAGAAAATACCCCTAAAATCAATACCACGTCGTGCATCAATGCCAGGATAGAACCCAGTGCAAATTTAAACTGAAAGCGCATGGCGACGTATAAAAATACCCCCAACAATGCCACCAACATACCCAAACCACCGGAGTTCATCAGCTCCTCCCCGACGTGGGGGCCGACGTATTCAGACTGTTTAATGGTGATTTCACTGCCTGAGGCTTTGCGCAATACATCGGTGATTACATTGCCCAGGTCGTTATTGGCTTGCCCGCTTTGCACGCGCACCAGAATATCGTTAGGGCCGCCAAAGTTCACCACAACTGCGGAGGGGTAGCCTGAGGTGACGAGGGTTTCCCGCACCTGTTTGAGGTCGGGGGCTTGGGCGTAGCGCAATTCCAGCGAGGTGCCGCCGGTGAAATCCAGGCCAAATTTAAGCCCGTTGATGGCAAGGCTTGCAAAGGATGCCAGGGTGAGTATTAAGGAGATAAACATCAGCACGCGCCGATGGGGATCCCCCATAAAATTAATCGCTTTTTTTGTAATCATTGTTTTAATCCCAGGGCAATTAGATATGAAGTTTGGTTACGTTGCGGCGGCCATAAATCAAATTAATCATGGACCTGGAGCCTACAATGGCACTAAACAACGAGGTGGAAATACCGACAAATAAAGTGGCGGCGAAGCCTTTAATAGGCCCGGTACCAATACCAAACAAAATAGCGGCTACCAGTAACGTGGTTAAGTGGGAGTCCACAATGGTGATAAATGCGCGATCAAACCCCGCCACAATCGCCGCGTGAGGGGATAGCCCGGTTTCTAATTCTTCTTTTATGCGGGCAAAAATCAGTACGTTGGCGTCCACCGCAATACCCATCGTGAGTACGATCCCCCCGATACCCGGCAGGGTTAAGGTGGCACCGAACACCGCCATGACCGATAGCAGCATCAGCAGGTTGATGCACAGTGCGATGTTGGCGGTGATACCGAATACCTTGTAGCCCAGTATCATAAATACGGCTACGGCGATAAAGCCCCAAATAGCTGAGTCCAAGCCTTTTTGGATGTTTTCAGCACCGAGTGAGGGGCCGATGACACGTTCTTCAACAAATTTCATGGGGGCCGCTAAAGAACCTGCACGCAGCAGCAGTGCCAATTCGCCAGCTTCATCTTCAGTTAAACCGGTGGTGCGGAATTCGCGGCCAAGGGCGCTTTGAATGGTGGCAAGGCTAATGACTTTGCGCTCTGGAATTTGTGTGGTCTGCTCTACCTCTTCACCGTTTTCATTTTTCACGGTGATTTTACTGGTGCGGTATTCAATAAATACCACGCCCAGTTTGCGGCCTACGTTATTGCGCGTGGCGCGGTGCATTTCAGCGCCGCCATCGCCACTGAGGGAAATGTTCACCTGTACTTGGCCGGTTTCCGGGTCAAAGCCGCGTGTGGCGCCGACCACCGCTTCACCGGTGACAATCGGGCGGCGCTCTAAGAAGGCACCGCCGAAGCGTGCTTGGTCTTCTTCGTTGCGGAATTCAAATTTTTCTTTGCTGGTGGTGCTGGCATTAGCTTCTAAGCGGAATTCTAAGTTGGCTGTTTTGCCGATGATGGCTTTGGCGCGGCCAGGATCCTGTAAGCCGGGCAGCTCAACTACGATGCGGTTGCGCCCTTGGCGCTGCACTATGGGTTCGGCCACACCTAATTCGTTCACCCGGTTGCGCAGGGTGGTGAGGTTTTGCGAGATGGCATGTTCTTCAATTTCGCGCACGGCGGTTTCACTTAATAAAGCTTTAATCACAAACCCCGTGGCGGTATCTCCGCTGCTGCTGTACTGAAGTTCGCGGGCGGATTCTTGCAGAATTTTAACCACCGCGTCTTTGCCCGTTTCGTCTTTAACGCTCAGAGTAAATTCAGTGCCGTTGTGTCTGATGTCAACATCGAAGATCCGCGCTTCGCGAATGGCTTTTTTAACCACTTCTTCTATGTCAATCATGCGATCGCTGACGGATTTAGGGGTGTCCACTTCCAATACAAAGTGAATACCGCCCGCCAAATCCAGCCCCAGGTTTAAAGGCTTGGCGCCCATGCTTTCAAGCCAAGCGGGGGTGGTGGAGGCTTTGTTGAGGGCGATAACGTAATCCGCCCCTTTTTTACCGCTTTGATCGTTGAGCGCTTTATCTAGTGCTGCTTGTGCAGTGAGCTGGTCCTCCGCCTTGGTCAGGCGAATCATCACACCTTCTTTGCCCAGTTCCGTGCGCAGAACGTCAATGTTGGCGGCCTTAAGGCCAGCTACGGCTTTATCTGACAGAGCCTGGTCGATCTTAATGCGGCTGGAATAGCCAGATACCTGCACCGCCGAATCCGGTAGATAGAGGTTGGGTAATGAGTAAATAGCGCCGAGCACCGTAGCTACGATGAGGACAAGATATTTCCAGAGAGGATAGGGTTTCATGCATAGGTCCAGATGGTATAGCTATTAGATAGAGTGTTGCCCTAGGTACTCTTGGGCCTGGTCAAGGGCGGCGATTATAGCCGCCTTTTTATGAGGATGAGTGACAGACTATTCAAGGTAATGGAAGAAAATAGCATTAGGGGGTATGTAGCGTGATTTTTTGTGTGGCCATTTAGATGATTCAAGCCGACAGGGGGAGCTGTATTGGCGCGGGTGTTGTGTGGCTACTTAGTGTTTAGGCCCTGTACCTTGTTTGTGGTTTTGTACGGGGCGCTTCCGGAAATCCACTTTTCACGCGCTCGGCTTTTGCATCCGGCGCCGCTCTCGATTTCATTCCCGATGAAATTCTACCGCCTCCGTCCGTGGGATCGTCCTGCATCGTGCAGTCGTTCGTGCGTAAATGCCTTGTGGTCATCAGGAAAGTTGAATTACCGGAGGTGCCCCTACTGTTTGGTGTGCAAGTGCTTGTTTTTCTATCGAAGCTAACTAATTTAAGCGCTGAAGCTAACTAATTTGCGGTTTTTTGTGTTCCGACTAAACTAAAAATGCTAGGAATCCATCAGGGTTTGTTGCCTGCCAGGTGTTTTTATCGGCAAAAATACACACCGTTATTTCGCTTAGGGTTTACTGAACGCGTTTTTCTGAATGGGCATGGCGTGCTGTGATGTTTGGAGTGATCGTAAGCGTTAATTCATTGCTCTAAAATTAAAACTGCCTAAAATTAGCAAATTTAAATAATGACATGCTTTTTGCCTCACTTTTTATGGTGGTCTATACGTGAAAACAATTGCTCGAATTTTTTTACCTCTGTTGCTACTGGTGTGTAAGAGTGCGTACGGGGCAGAGTTTGAGATTAGGGTTAATGAATATACGGATCCCAACAGCCGATACATCATCGCGCAGCTTAAAAATGCCTTGGCGCATATAGACACCAAATATAAGCTTACTATTTTGCACGAAAGTTTTACTCAGGCCAGAACAAATGAAGAAGTAAAAAATCAGGGCATAATCAATCTGTGTTGGACAACGTCCGATCCTGAAATAGAAAAGGAGTTGCGCCCGATTCGAATCCCAATTTTGAAAGGCTTATTAGGTTATCGCATTTTAATTATCAATAAAAATAATCAGCACAAATTTAGCCAGGTAAAAACACTGGAAGATCTGAAAAGGTTCACTTTCGGGCAAGGCAAAACCTGGACGGACACTAAAATTTTACAATCCAATGGCTTCAACGTGGTTACTATCAATAAGTATCCGGGGTTGTTTCACATGGTAGATGGTGGGCGCTTTGATGCATTTCCGCGCGGTGTGAATGAGCCTTTTGGTGAGCTGGCTCAGCGCCCAGACATGAAGGATCTTGCTGTAGAGGAAACGCTTTTGTTGGTGTACAGAATGCCGTTTTATCTGTTTGTTTCCCGCGATAATCCCAAACTGGGCGAAGATGTAGAGTTGGGATTAAACCTGGCGGTTGCTGATGGCAGTTTTGACCGAATTTTTTACAGTGAGCCTAATATTAAAGATGTGCTGGATAAGGCCAATATGAAAAATCGCCGCGTGTTTAATTTAAATAATCCATTTTTAACCAAAGAAACGCCGCTTGAGCGTGCTGAATTATGGTTTGATCCACAAAAAGGTCCGTAATAAGAGCTCTGCACCGCAGCTGAGTATTTAGGTTTTTAATTTTTAATCTTTAACACCACCCAAAAAACTACAGGCCTTTTATGACTTTAAATCGCAGACGCTTTCTTGTTAACTCCAGCTTAATTGCCGCAGCAAGCCCATTATCTATGCGGGTGTTTGCTGATGTTAGAAATGGCTTAAAAGATACATTTAAAGACCGCTTTTTAGTGGGCGCTGCTATTAATGATTCGATCACTCGCGGGAATAATCCTGACCTCACTGAAATCGTTAAGCGCAATTTTTCCTCCGTCACACCTGAAAACGCTTTGAAGTGGGAACGCTTGCGTACTGCTGAGGGGGAATGGAAATGGGCGGATGCGGATAATTTTGTCGCCTTTGCCCAGCAGCATAAAATTCATGCGGTGGGACATTGCCTGGCCTGGCACAGCCAAATCCCCGATTCCGTTTTTAAAACGGCTAAAGGTGGTTATATTAAACCTGCCCAATTGCGCAAAAAAATGACTGAGCATATCACCACGTTGGTGGGGCGTTATAAGGGTAAACTCGCCGATTGGGATGTGGTGAATGAGGCGGTGGGTGATGATAATGTGATGCGTAAAAGCCATTATTTTAAAATTTTAGGTGAGCAATTTATTGACCATGCTTTTAATTTGGCCCACGAAGTAGACCCCAGCGCGCATCTTGTTTACAACGATTACAACATCGAAAAAGACGGTAAGCGCGAAGCGGCGTTGGCCATGCTTCAGCGTTTATTAAAGCGGGGCGTGCCGGTACAAGGTGTAGGTATTCAGGCGCATATTGCGATGGACGGGCCGAGCATTGCGGATATTGAAAAAAGCATTGAGGCCTACGCTAAATTAGGCTTGAGGGTGCATTTTACTGAGCTGGATATTGATGTTTTATCCCGCGAATGGGATTCTCCAACGGCGGACATAGCTACAAAATTTGATTACACACCCGAGCGTGACCCTTATATTAAAGGCATGACCAAAGAGCGTAATGAGCAATTAAGTTTGCGTTATGAATCTTTGTTTAAGCTGTTTGTTAAACACCAGGAAAAAATAGACCGGGTGACATTGTGGGGTGTTGCTGATGATACAACTTGGTTGAATGATTTCCCGATTAAAGGCCGCACCAACCATCCGTTATTGTTCGATCGCACGCATCAACCTAAGGATGCGTATTTTCGTTTGTTGCAGCTTTAACTGCTTCAGTATTTGTAGCTATTCAGCACATCTGCAATTTTCCCGTCGCCTTCGCAGGAATAACGAAAAAATGCGCTGAATAGTAGGTTGGGTAGAGCTTGCGAAACCCAACGCAGCACCTACTCACAACCAGAAAATATCGGGCGCAGTTAAATTTATGCCAGCGCA
>JBEGTZ010000184.1:0-13076 GCA_041179125.1 Pseudomonadota bacterium
TAGGGCGTCGCCTTGGCGCGCCACACCGAATAGTCCGACACACCGAAACGGCGCACTGAAGTGCGCCCTACGATTAGTGCGAGTTACGCGTTTATTTTCAATTCGCGTTTGTTTCGGCTGCCCCGGATTTTTAAAATCTATTGAAAGATTTTGGCGCAACACTTCCATCATTTATGTTAACTTGATAGTTAATTCCTATTCTTGTGGCTACAACCCCGCCAGAACCATCTTGAAAAATTTCAAAATATGATTTATTGTCACCCCACCCATGAGGTGACTCTTGTATTTGCCATAAAATTTCTCCGTTCGAATCACAGCCAAAAATATTTCTATTAAAAATAACGCCTGCAGGAGGCTCCACCATAATAACGAATATATTGCTGGCCTCTTGCACTCGTGTGACGGAATACGGAAAAAATACCTCATTTCCATTAATGGCACATAGACCATTTTGAACTGTAAATTTTGCATTATTCATCATTAAAGATTCATCGTGTTTTTAAAAGCCGAATTGGGCAAGTGATATTGCAGCTCATACTGTAAGCCGCCACCCGTACCACCAAATATTGGATTTGCCTCCCCCGCCCTGATTTTTGTTCCCGCTGGCACATAAACTTCAGATACGTACTTTGGCTGAGATGGTAGAGCAAATTTTGATTGGATTTGAGCAGCATTTAAGCCTTCAATTTCAGACAACTTCATCATCCATGTGCTATTCATATTGTTATCACCATGAACACGAACATAAATTTGTTCTTTTGCCGTCACAAACTCATATACCTCTGTACCCGGTTTATAAGGTGGAATGAAGCCATCAGGGTATGATTTATTAACATCATCTGCACTTCTTGTAACAACATTATTTCCTATCGGCAATCTGCTGGCATGGCTATCAGCCATGTTCTTAGCCCCATCCGCCTCATACCGCTTCCCAGAATCAAGCGCCTCCGCACCCCGATCCAATTCCTCAATCACACGCTCGCTAACTTTACCCTCCTTTTTTAGTATTTCAATTAGCGCCTTAGCACCTTTGAGCGCACCCAGCCCAGCAGCGGTAGCGGCAATATTAATGCCCATAGTTTTTGCGAAAGCATTAAGTAGTTTTTGCTTTTCTTCTTCCGAAGTGGCAGGGTCGGAGAACTTCTCTAAAAATGCTACTGTATCTTGGACTATCAAGTAAGTAGAAACCGCACTAAGCGCGAGCATTGCACTATAAATTACCAACGGTAAGGCATTATTTTCTGCCGCTATTTCGCCCGCATTGGCGGCGATATTCACATCGCCCTTTGCGATAAAGGCAGCTAACCCAGCGCCTAACTTAGCTAAATCCACACCCTGAGCTTGCAACTTTCGTAACTCTGCTGGCGGTATAAAATTAGCAGGTACGGTTGCTTGCATTTGTTTTGCTTGCTCAGGTGTTAAATCCTGAGTGGTCGCATCAATACCATTTAGAGCTAGCCAATCTTCTGTTGCTTTTTGTCGCTCGGCGATTTGATGGTGATCTTTGAATTGATCCGCAACTAATTCGCCAATAACGGCGCCACCTGCACCTGAAAAACACGAATATTTTTCATTGTTTTCTGACTGGCTGGCTGCTGCCGACGCGATACCATAAATACAGCCTGCACCCGCATGGGCGATATAGCGCAATGAATTGGATATACCTTCTGGGCTTCCATTGTCATAGGCAGCACCAATTGTTTTCGCCATTTTTTCGCCGAGTTTATCGACTGCAGATGATAATAATCCCTGCTTAAACGAGTTAAAAAATTCTTTTGAATTACCGCCATTAATTGCAGTAGAAATTCCAGCAGTAACGGTTGAGTTATAGACAGCTTGCCCAGCCTGCTTTGCAAACGATAACCCTAAAGAATCCGACTTAACGGCTTCAAACATTTTCAAGTCGGTATTTTGCAGCGCCCCCGCCGTCGCCATCGAAATAGCAAGCGATTTAAGGCTCTCCTTGCTGCCCATCGTATTCAGGGTGTCGCCCAAGTTATTACCGGCAGCTAGGCTCTGCACCGCCTGTGTTGTAAGGGTTAACGCACCAGCAGACAAAGCAGCCCCGAGCGTGGCGTTTCCTCCCGCCGCAATCACTGCACTGCTAATACCCCCACCCGAACCAATAAGCTGCGCCCCAGCAGGCCCCATCGCTACACACACCGCAATAGCAATAATCGCCATAGCGGCAGGGCTTAACGTTTTACTGGTCTTTTTAACTTCTTTATGAACCTCATCCAACTGAGTCAATGTTAATGTTTTAGTCGCATCGTCATACAAATTCGCCATCCATTTCATTTCCGGCATCTGACGGAACACTTCGATTTGCTCCTGAAGTGTGGCGCCAGGTTTACCCGTATATTCCACGTCTATCCCTTTTGTAGCCTGCACCTGGAAGCCACCCACAATGGCGTTTTGAATATTATTTTCGTCAATCACATCTTCCGTGCGGGTTTTAATTTGCCAGTCACCTTTTTTTACCGTTTGCAAATGGAATTCTTCTAATTCCTTAGTCATTAACAGGCGCACTTTGCCATCGAGGGCCTGTACTTGTGTACCTTCTGTGCTGGACAGTTTGGAGGCTTTTAAGGTGACATCGCCGTGATCGGACCTTAGCAATATACCCTTGCCCGCTTGCAAAACGGCACGCACGGCTTCGGTTCTAAATTCTGAAGATTGCCCGGTGGTTTTACCTTTGCCGTCTACCCGTTGAATTTGCTCTTGGGTTAATTCATCCAGAATATAAATCCCCTGCCCGGCTAATAATTCAATGCCACCTTGGGTGCTAATTAATTCCGAGGCACTGATGGTGATGGCGCCGCTGGCGGATAAACGAATGGTGTCTTTGGCGCCGAGTTTGGATTGTTGAATATCTAAACTGGATTGGTTAACTTCCCAATCGCCGTCTTGGTAGGTGGTTTGATAGCCGCTGCTAATGCCGGTGATGTTAATGTCCCTTCTGGCATCAAATGTGATGGCGCCGTTGCTGGCATTAATGGTGGCACCTGCAATGGTGATGTCGCCATTGCCTTTGGTGCTTTGCATTGTATCTAATTCAACATTGCCATTAACCGAATCAATACTGGCCACTGTGCCTAAACGGGTGCCGGAACCATTTTGGTCTTTAAATTGGAATACCAGCGGTTTGCTGATGATTTCCCCGGCGGTAATTTTGACTGTGCCATTGGCTTTAATAATGCCGGATAAGTTTTGCACTTGGCCGGTTTCTTTATCAATGGTAAGTGTGCCGCCTGCGCTGAGCGTACCGCCGCTGTTAATTAATTGTGTGGCGAGTAAATTTAAATGGGCGGCACTGGTGATGGTGCTGTCAATATTTTTGAGTGTGCCGCCTACAATTACGGATAGATCACCGCTGGCCTTAATGCTGCTGTTGTTATTGAGTGTCAAATTATTCATGACACCAATCATCGCTTCGCGGCGGGTTTTTAACGTAACGCCGGATAACTCCATGCTTTTGAGGTTGGTGCTTTCGCCCAGTTCTATGTCGTGGCCTTTTACGGTGCGCTCATCTAATGTTTTTTTGGATAAATAGACGATGGGCACCAAGGTTTTTTGATTGTTAATGACGCGGAATTCCGGCCAGACCATATCGTTAGGGATATTTTCATCTGCGGTCAGTGGGGTGCCAAACGGAATGCGGCTGGCTTGGTTGGCGGCGAATTTATAGGCGTTTTCATAGAGGGTATTAATTTCGGCGGCTTCATCTGCGTAGAGTGCGCTATCAATAATATGGCGCCCTAATTGTTGGTGAATTTGGTAGCGAATGTAGCGGTTTTGCACAAACCCATCGCCGACTAATTTACCCATTGCAGGCAATGGTGCGCCAATACCGGCTTGTTTAACTTGGCTGTAAAAGCTGGAAACACTGGTGTTTTGCACCTCATTTACAGCACTGACGTAGTTGGCGCGCTGATACATAAAAGGCTGGTTGCTGGGCGCGGGTTCAAACTCGTAATTAACGCTCAGGTCAGTGGCTATGCGGCTGGTGCTTACCAAATTCGCTGCCTGGGTGTAGGCGGTGAAAAAGGTATTAAATAGGGTGAGGGCAATTAATAACCAGCCGGAAAGACGTTTTGATAATGGCATGGATGTGTGTTTTATTTTAATGGGTTTCATAGTGGTTTCCTTATCCGTTCAGCCAGGCGATAAATGAGTCTAGGGTTTGCATAAATGCGATTTTAATTTCGGTGAGTTTGGTGACTAGGGTGTCCCAGACGGGGTAGGTGCCAATTACCAGGTTTTCTTCAGGCCCTGCGTTATTGCCTTGGATGTCATCTGAATAGATCGACGATTGCGTAACAATGACTTGTTTGCCATCCTCGCTGAGAGCGGCAGTCGTTTTCGTTTTGACGATTTTCGGTCCGCTCGACACATTTAAACCACCAGTAGAGATGGAGACGGTTCTAGTGTCTACAAATAATGTTTCCATAAATGAAGTTAACACGTCAGATTTAATATCTTTCAAAACCTCATGGTTTTTAAACTCCCCACGAGTAGTAACACCACAGGTTTTTCCCGCAACCGCAAATAAAGTATTTTGTAAATCGTTTTTAATGGTGGTTCCATTGGATGAGCTTTGGCTGTTGCTAACCGATGTGCAGCGCCCAAAACCTTCGCTGGTACTTTCGTGCATACACTCAGACGCCTCCCGAATAACCGATTGCGCCGAATAAAAATTTTGTTTTTCAAGCGCTAACCCCAGGCTGCTGACCTTGCCATCGCCCATAAAATAGCTATCCGACAAGATCTCAAAATAAGCCGCATTATTGATAAATTCCCCGGCGGCACTGAGTTTTATTCCGATGGGCGCAAAAGAATACATAATGCCCGGGGGGGAATAGACATAAAGATTGGAGACGAGGTTTTTAGATTCTTCGGTAGTCGTCAGTGAACCATTTTGGCTGGTGGTGGGCGGTTTAATATCGGTGTCCATTAGTGCCTTCACCATATAACGCTCGTTTGCCACATTTTGCGCATCAATATAAAACGGTGTTATTACTGCCCCCAGTTGCGGAATGGCATTACATGCCGTTGCACTCACGGGTGAGCCATTTTCCGTCGTGGCTGGGGAATAACTATTCACAGCCATTAGCGCTGATGAATTAACCACATAGTTTCCCGCTTTAATTTTTAAGCTGTTTTCCGCCGTAATGGCCACCCGAGCAGCCGATGCAACATCAAAGGGAATACCTGCCGTCCAATCATCGGCATTTTTGGTGAATACAAAATAAGGGTTGATGTTTTCTACGTTGGTGGCCGCGCTGATTTGAATATTCTTACCCGCAATACGCGCGCTTAAATCCGTAACTTTAGTGGCACCGGTGGTATTTAAATTTTCTAATTCAAAGGTGCTGAGATCTGACGTGCTGGACTGATCCGGTTGCAGCAATAACAAAGCGCCATTGGCCGGGCGAAATGGTTGCAAAGAGCCGTTGCGCACATAACTCAGCTGCGATGTCAAATTAACCGTGTCGGAAAAAATAGCACCGCCAAAGCGATTTTGAATTTCGTTTTCAGCGTATACGTTCACTATTCTGGCGCGCATGAGGCCATTGTTTTCAAAGCTGGTGGCGGATACCGAGGTGATATCCGTTTTAACGGTGGCGCGCTGAAGGGTTTTGCCCATAGCGGTTACGTGGAATTGATTGGCCCATACCGGGGCACCGACAGTGACATTACCACTGGCATTAATGGCGAGTGTGCCGTCGGTACTGATGCTTTTATTGAGGGTTAAATGGCTTATTTGAGATTTATCATCGGCAATGGTGTTGATCACTACGCCCTCGCTTACGGCGGCAACGGCGCCCCTGTATACCGAATTGGCCAATGCGTCGCCGCGCGTAGAAATAATAGTTTCTAATACCAGCGGGGCTGCGGATTTAATATTGACGCTGGCGGCGTTTAATTGGCCACCCAGGGTAATTAAACGGTCTTTGGGGCGCACAATCGCTATTTGCGCGTTCTCGTAGGTAACGGCTATGTCTGAGGTATAAACATTAATTCCCCCGGATACGATGGTGCGTGGGCCATTGGGGTTAAGCTCCAGCCCGCCTGCGGGGTGGTTTGATGCACGCTGATTAGTGTTGATGGTGCCGGTTAATTCCAAATAGTTAGACAGTATTTCCAGCGAGACAGCCCCCGGTGCAGTGAGGGAGCCAATAGCCATAGTGCCGGACACTGCACCCAAATCAATTTGCCCCACGGCGGTGATGTTTGAATTTATATTTTTAGCAACACCATGCGCCAAAGTAAGCCTGCCGATATTTTTGAATGTGCAGGATGTGCATTTAAAATTCGTACTGCTGGCATTGCTAATTAACAGAATGTCGGCGGTTACACCGACTATTTCGATGGTGCTGGCCAGGTTTATATAGGCCGATTGAATGATAATAACTTTGGCGGCCAGTTCAGCATTGGTATTGGGGTCAATGTTTGAAGTGTTGATAATTTTTAAGGTTTTTTGTACATCAAATTTAGCGGTGCTGTTAAAGCTAATACCCGCTTTATTGGCTTTGGCGGGGACAAATAAATCCTGTTTTAGGCCACTCCCGGAGTCAGTTAATATTTTGGATTGGCCGGGCGCTTCATTATTCAGTGTGCCAAAGTCTGAGTTGGGTTCGGCACTACACCCCAAAAATGCAAAAGTGATTGCTAGATAGATAAGGGCATTCCTAATCATGTAAAAACTCCAAGTGAGAAAGGTAAAAATAGACAGTTGCGGTATGTGCCGAATGGCTGGGCTGTTTTTGAGGACTTAATGATTTAAGTAATCTGCTGGGGCAGCAAATTACTTTCGAGGTGTATATGCGGGGGGGGGGGGGGGGCAAAGGGTTTTCATTAAAAATTCCAGTATTAATCCATTGGGCAACGTAAGGGTTACGTTGGCGCGAACTCTATCGCATTTGCGAAGGGGGTTCAAAACAATAAATCGGCAGCTATTGGTTTAAACCTAAAAACCTTAGTTAGGCCGCCGTTTGCAATTTAACGGCACCTCCGCACATTGCATTTTTTTGTGATTTTTCAGGCCCACTGCCCAGTATTTCTGGGAGTGGGATTCTTGAAAAGAGAGTTTCTGGGGCTGCCCTTAAACCTAGAAACTTCAGTTGAACTCGCAGCGAGAGCGCGCAATATTTCCAGGTCTACCCCTCAAACTTCACCACATTATTTTTATCCAGCCAGCCATCCAGCGCCTCAATGTCTTTGTCCGACAACATGCCCGCCGCCTGTTTCAGCTTCAAGCTTCCCAGCACATACGCATAAAGCGCGTCGAAATAATCCCGCTGGGTGCGGAATACGTTTTGTTGCGCGCGCAGTAAGTCCACCAGGTCACGGGTGCCCACTTCATAACCGGCTTTAATGGCATCCAGTGCGCTTTTAGAGGACACGATGGCCTGCTGGCGCGCCTTTACGCTGGCCACACCGGTAGTGACCGACAAGTGGAACG
Organism: Pseudomonadota bacterium; assembly: GCA_041179125.1. Classification (GTDB taxonomy): domain Bacteria; phylum Pseudomonadota; class Gammaproteobacteria; order Pseudomonadales; family Cellvibrionaceae; genus CAMCXE01. Next base: position 7,466 of record JBEGTZ010000184.1, read on the forward strand.
AGCGCGTTGCCTGCACAATATCGCGCTCCGCCTGTAATTTTCCTTCTTCCGCTGCGTATTGTTGTTGCTTGGCCTGACGGCGGCTTGCTGAGGTGTAACCGCCGGTAAAAATAGGCACTTTTAGGGTGATGGCGGCGGCTTTGGTGGTGGCGTCGGAATCCAGATCATAAGGATTAGCTCCGGTATAACCGTCGCCATCGGATGCGGATTTGTCATAACTCAAACTGCCGGTCACAGTGGGCAAATGCCCAGCCGCTTTGGCTTTGTAATTAAACCCTGCCGCCTGTGCGCTGGCGGCGGCGCTTTTTAATTGCGGGTTGTTCTTCAAGGCAAAATCCACCCACTCTTGGCGCGCTTCCGGCACCGGTGCAGTCACGGGGAACTTCGCCTGTAAAGGGCTTAAACCGGTGTACGCCTTGCCGGTAAGCACCTCAACGGCCTGCGCTGCGATACCCACACGGCCCTGCGCCAACAACTTAGCGGCTAGGGCGTCGTCGTAGGCGGCCTGTGCTTCGTGGACATCGGTGATGGCAATCAACCCCACAGCAAAACGCTGCTTGGTTTGCTCCAATTGACGCGCCAGAGCGGTTTCTTCTGCGTTGGCGGTGGTGCTGTTGTCCACCGCTTTTAAGGCTTCAAAATAGGCCTGCGCCGTGCGCACGATTAAATCTTGCTGGTCGGTTTGAAACTGCATCTCCGCCAGATCACCTTGCACTTGGCTGGCCTTGTATTGATTCCACGCCACCAAGTCGAACAGCGGTTGACGCAGGTTCACGCCATAGCTTTTTTCAGTGGCGTTCCTGCTGCTGATTTGCGGCTGGCCTTTCACATCCTGCTCTTGTTTGGCCAACTGCGCCTCACCGGCCACCTGCGGCAGCAAGCTGGCTCGGCCCAGTAACGGCGCCTCGCGCCCCGCCGCCAAACTGGCCTGGGCGGCTTTGTATTGATGGTCGTTTTGCAGCGCTTGCTGGTAAATTTCCTTCAGCGTGTCCGCCTGCGCCAGAGCGGGCATAAGCAACAGGGAAAGCGCTAGGGGTTTAAGTTTGAATCGCAGAGTAATCAAGGTCATAACCATCCCAAAAAGTTAAATCGAGCAGCCACCGAGTGTAACCACTCAAGCTGATATTTGCCTAACATCTTTTTGTAAAAGGCAGGGTTTGGCGCAGCCAAAACATTACAAATAAACCCAGGCATTCAAGTTTGCCTCGCTACGAGTTCGGCGGCGTTTTTAGGTTCAAATTTACCTCGCGCCCTTGGCGCCACAATACACCTACTTTTTTCCCCTTGATGCCGCTACAATGCCGCCCCAAAATTTAGCCCCTCATTTAAGCCTTTGTTGGAGCGTTTATGTCGTCTATCAAAAAAGTGGTGCTGGCCTATTCCGGCGGTTTAGATACCTCGGTAATTGCCCGCTGGTTGCAAGACACCTACGCCTGTGAAGTAGTCACATTCACCGCCGACATCGGCCAGGGTGAAGAAGTTGAACCCGCCCGCGCCAAGGCCCAAGCCTTAGGCGTTAAAGATATTTACATCGAAGACCTGCGCGAAGAGTTCGTGCGCGATTACGTCTTCCCCATGTTCCGCGCCAACACTATTTACGAAGGCGAGTACCTTCTGGGCACTTCCATCGCCCGGCCTTTAATTGCCAAGCGCCTGGTGGAAATCGCCAACGCCACCGGCGCCGACGCCATCTCCCACGGCGCCACCGGCAAAGGCAATGATCAGGTGCGTTTTGAACTGGGTGCCTACGCCTTAAAACCCGGCATCAAAGTGATTGCACCCTGGCGCGAGTGGGACTTAACCAGCCGCGAAACCCTCATGGCCTATTGTGAAAAACACAATATTCCGGTGGATTTCAACAAAAAGAAAAAATCCCCCTACTCCATGGATGCCAACCTGCTGCACATTTCCTACGAAGGCGGCCAGTTAGAAAACCCTTGGACAGAAGCCGAAGAAGACATGTGGCGCTGGTCCGTAGCCCCTGAGGCCGCACCGGACAAACCGGAATACCTAGAAATCAGCTTCCAAAACGGCGACCCGATCGCCCTAAATGGCCAGGCTATGTCGCCTGCCACCCTCTTGGAAACCCTCAATAAAATCGGCGGCGCCCACGGCGTTGGCCGCTTGGATTTAGTGGAAAACCGCTATGTGGGCATGAAGTCGCGCGGCTGTTACGAAACCCCCGGCGGCAGCATTTTGCTCAAGGCCCATCGCGGCATTGAATCCATCACCCTCGACCGCGAAGTGGCGCACTTAAAAGATTCGCTCATGCCGCGCTACGCAGAAATGATTTACAACGGCTACTGGTGGAGCCCTGAACGCCTAATGATCCAGCGCGCTATTGATGAATCACAAACACATGTTAACGGTGACGTGCGCGTGAAACTCTACAAGGGCAGCGTTACAGTGGCCGGGCGCCGCTCAAGCAACAGCCTGTTCGATGAAAAAATCGCCACCTTTGAAGACGATGCCGGTGCCTACAACCAAAAAGACGCCGAAGGGTTTATCAAGCTTAACGCGCTCCGTATGCGCATCGCGGCACAAAAAGGGCGCAAGCTGTTTTAATTTAGCATTCAACTTTCGGGGCTTTATCATGAAATTATTCACACACCTGGCGCTCTTCGGCGCGCTGCTAGTACCCGCACTCGACGCACTGGCCGAGCGGCCTAACTTTAATTATCTCGAAGGCGGCTACCTGCGCCACCGCATTGACAATGGCTGCGTGCAAGCGGGCTTAAAAATTGCTGGCAGCGCTGAAATATCCGATCGTGTATTTGTTGCGGGCAATTATAGCGATGTCAGCGATGACAACGAAAAAGACCTCAAACGCTGCGGCTCTAGCATGTTGCGCGGCGGTGTGGGCCTGTATGGCGACTTCAGCGATTCCGCCAGCTTTTTCGGCACCCTGTCAGGCGCACAATTTACTCCAGACGACGGCGATTCTGATTCTGATTTGGGTTGGGCGCTAGAAGGCGGGTTTCGCAGTTTTCTCACGCAAGAATTTGAATTCGGTGCATTAATTGGCTTACATGATGTAGGCCCTGTTAACGAAGCTTATGTATCTGTTAATGGTATTTACTGGTTTTCTGACCAACTCGGTGCTTATATTGAAGCTTCGGCCTCGGACGAAAGCACAAAAGGTTTAGGCTTGGGCGTGCGTTTTAGCTTCTAACTTTGTGTGTTGTAACGGGTTCACACGTTTTATTTGTTATTTGTAGCTACTAAAGCTATACCGGTTGACGCTTATCAAGCCCCCGTCGGCTCGCTTGCGTAGCATAGCCGCCCGTTTAGCCCTCGGGTTAAGGGCGCTCAATGGAGTCTCGCCTCCTGGCAGGGCTTCGTAATACATTTTATTTATGTTTATGTTCAGCGTTTCGATTTTGTTATTTGGGCCTAAGCTGTATAAGCGATAAAAACCCACAGCGGACACACCATTTTTACCTCTACAGTGGATCAACATAATGAGCAGTGACATGGCACACGCTTCAGCGCCCCCAGAGTACAACTACGATGTAGTGCGTGCTTTTACCTTGGCCACCATTTTATGGGGCATAGTGGGTATGAGCTTGGGGGTTTTTATTGCCGCCGAACTCGTTTGGCCCGGCCTTAACGATATTCTTCAACCTTATTCGCACTTCGGTCGTATTCGCCCGCTGCACACCAACGCGGTGATCTTTGCGTTTGGTGGTTGCGCGTTATTCGCCACCTCCTATTTTGTTGTTCAGCGCACCTGCCAGGCCAAGCTGTTTGGCGGCTGGTTGATCCCCTTTACCTTTTGGGGCTGGCAAGCGGTGATTGTCGCCGCCGCCATCACCCTGCCACTGGGTTATACCTCGGCTAAAGAATACGCCGAGCTGGAATGGCCCATCGACATCCTCCTCGCCTTGGTCTGGGTGGCCTATGCCATCGTGTTTTTCGGCACCATCGTGAAGCGACAAACCTCCCATATCTATGTGGCCAACTGGTTTTTTGGTGCATTTATTATCACCGTGGCCTGCCTGCATATCGTCAACAACATGGCCGTTCCGGTAACACTGTTTAAATCCTATTCGGCTTACGCAGGCGCTATGGATGCAATGGTGCAATGGTGGTACGGCCACAATGCTGTAGGGTTTTTCTTAACCGCAGGCTTTTTGGGCATGATGTACTACTTTGTCCCCAAACAAGCGGGCCGCCCGGTTTACTCCTATCAGCTGTCCATCGTGCATTTCTGGGCGTTAATTTCCGTGTATGTGTGGGCAGGCTCTCACCACTTACACTACTCCGCACTGCCCGACTGGACACAAAGCCTCGGCATGGTGATGTCCTTAATTCTCCTTGCGCCCTCTTGGGGCGGTATGATTAACGGCCTATTAACCCTCTCCGGCGCCTGGCACAAACTGCGCGATGACCCCACCTTACGCTTTTTGGTGGTGTCCTTATCCTTCTACGGCATGTCCACCTTTGAAGGCCCGATGATGGCCATCAAAACCGTCAACGCCCTCTCCCACGATACCGACTGGACCATCGGCCACGTTCACTCCGGTGCCTTAGGCTGGGTGGCCATGATCTCCATCGGCGCGGTGTATCACTTAATACCTGTGTTAACCGGGCAGAAAAACATGTGGAGCATCAAGCTCATCAACGTGCATTTTTGGCTTGCCACCATTGGCACCGTGCTTTATGTGGTCGCCATGTGGATCAACGGTATTTTCGTGCAAGGCCTGATGTGGCGCGCATTTAACGACGACGGCTCCCTCACCTACAGCTTTATTCAGTCCGTGGAAGCGTGCAGGCCCGGTTATCTCATGCGATTTATCGGTGGAGCATTTTTTGTCTCGGGCATGTTTTTTATGGCCTACAACACCTTCCGCACGCTGCAAGCCGAAAGTAAAGACGCCGCCTCAAATGGCCTAAAGGGGTAATCTTGTGAAAAATCATGATCTAGTTGAGAAAAATATCGGGTTGATGGTGGTGCTCACCGTAATCGCCATCAGTTTTGGCGCCCTGGTGGAAATCGTACCGCAGTTCTTTTCGCCCGAAACCAACGAGCCTATTGCCGGTTTAAAACCCTTGCCTGCCAAAGAGTTAGAAGGCCGTGATGTTTATATCCGCGAGGGTTGCCACGTATGCCACACCCAGATGATTCGCCCCCTGCGCGCCGAAGTTGAGCGCTACGGCCACTACTCCGTGGCCGGTGAATCCGTCTACGACCACCCGTTTTTGTGGGGTTCCAAACGCACCGGCCCCGACTTGGCGCGCGTAGGCAAACGCTACAGCGATGAATGGCACAAAACCCACCTGTTCAACCCGCGCATGGTGGTACCCACATCGAATATGCCCGCATTCCCCTGGCTATACGACAACATCCTCACGGGCGAACACACCGCCGCCAAAATGCGCGCACTGCGCACTGTGGGTGTACCGTACACCGATGAAGACATCGCCGGGGCCGCCAAAGCCGTAAAAGGTATCAGCGAAATGGATGCATTAGTCGCCTATTTGCAGCAACTCGGCACGCTTCTAACGCAAAAACGCTAACCCGCGCTACCCAACAGGTGAAGCAGAGATGGCACTAGACATAAATTTTTTACGCAGTCTGTCACCCGTTTTTGTGATGATTGCATTCGCA
>JBEGTZ010000185.1:0-15728 GCA_041179125.1 Pseudomonadota bacterium
ATTTAAAATACTGCCCCCAGGGGCGATTATCCTGCGGGCAATGCCCACGGGCATCGTCCTCAATGCGGTGTAATTCCGGCGCGTGAATACCCATAAAACGAAAGTGTTTTGTACCGTCCAATAAGACGCCGCCTGTGCGCGTAATAAAATGCTCAAAAGCAAAAACGGGTACAGCCACCCACAGCAAAAAAAATCCCATTATTATTTTCATTGACGCCTCAATTTTTAGTGTGTTTATTATCCTAAAAACCTCAGTTGAGCGCCCAAAAGCTGTGTAAGCCATTGGGCGCTCAACTGAGGTTTCTAGGATTATTCCGGAGGTGCCCTTAAGGAATATGCGCTTCCACTTCAACCTCCACCAAATTAGCAGGATCAAACATTTGGCTTACCTGCACCCACGAAGAACTGGGATAACGATCCGTTTTAAAAAATGCCCTGCGCTCCGGTATAGCCTGTTTTAACAACGCCATATCACGCGTATAAATAGTTTCTTTTACGATAGCCTCGGTGCCAACACCATAGTCGTTAAGTATTTTTGTGATAAACCGGTAATTTTCATTCAGCTGCTGCACGAATGTCGGAGCGGTGCTTACAACACCCGAAATATAAAGCGTTTTACCAACGCGCACCACCTGGGAATATCCAATATCCGCTTCAAAAGATCCATAATGTTTACGCACGATTTCATCAGAAACTCTATGCGCTGCACAGCCACTTAAATTCACCAGCAACACAATGAATACATGCCATTTTTTTATTTGCATATTAATTACCCTAAAAAAATTTAATCAGACAGGCTGAGAACCTGGCAGCTCACAACCACCATGTGTCGATTCCGAAGCATTTGAAACATTATTGCCGTGGCCATTAGGCTCACGCATGACGGGAAAATATTAAAAATATTTGTGTGGCACGCTCCCTCGCTGGGGATATGTTCCAGCGAGGGGCCAGTTGATCTCTGCTGCGGTTAAGAATTAGCGTTTTGCTAATCCCAAGTTTTTACAAAAAAACACCCTACGGCTCAAAGCGTTTTACTAAGGCCAATAATTTTTGCTCTTCATCTGGGTCGAGATCAAAAAACCCAAACCCAGCCCAGCTTTGATCACCCGTGCCGGTTTCCGATGTCCAAAGGCATTCTGCATTGGCCACAATGGTTACATTTTCAATTTCCAACACAACGGGAAATAAAGCCTCTTCACGCAGGCTGCTTGAGCCAATTAACATAAAACCTTCCATGTGAATATTGGCCACTTTACCCAACAGCTCACCATCTAAACGATTGCGAACATAAATATCGTGGTTAACACTAAGCCGCTCACGCGTGCGTTTATCCTCACCCATCTTAAAATCCCCGGTTGTTGTTATTGAGGCAGTTATTGAGCCTGTTGTTCGGCTAATTTAATGCGAATATTTTCTAAAGCGCGTTCAAAGAAGGGTTTTGAACTGCCGGAAATAATTTTGGCTTGGTTTGAAATCATATCGCGCGCCAATTCCAAACCGGATTTCATCGCCACTTTTTTACCCATTTGATCCACTAACATGTAATGGGATGTGCGTGCGTTGTACCAGGCCACTTTTAAGCGTTTGCCACCTTCAAATTCAAACCAGGTGCCAAATTCAATTAATTTAAGGTTGTCCACCACTTTGGCTTCTTCTTCAGATAAATCCACCACCACTTGCGGTTTTTGGCCGGCTTTTTCAGCGGCGATTTTTTCTAATTGGTCGCGCATGGGCGCAGGTGCGGGTTCTGCACGTTTATTTTGTTGTGCCAGCTCAACTAACGCTGTCATTGCATCCATCAGTTTTTCACCTTTATCGTGGTCATAACCGATGGTGCTGAAACCTTCGCGAATATAATCCAGCATGGGGCTTAACATTTGCCCTTGTTGTTCAACATCATCCGCCTGTAATTTTGGCTCGATAATCCACAGCAATTCATCCACAAGCCCCAAGGCTTTGTCCCACTCTTCGGAATCTTCATTGTGACGCAGCATCACAAAGGATAAAAAATCCGACCAAGGCTGCAATAAAAATAACAATATTGCAGAAGGCAATTCTTTTTGGGTGGTTCGTGTTAATACCTCTTCGTTTACACGAATTTTAACCTCGCGCAAACGCTCTTCGCCCTGCACACGCTCAGTGGCGCGGCGCTCCATTAATTCTTGCCTGCGAATAATATTTTTGGTGTAGCTGTTAAATTCAATAAATAATTCAGAAATCACATTAACGTCGTTATTAAAATCCTTAATTACGCGGTCTACAATGTCTTTAATTTTTTGGTACATATCGTATTGTACCGAGCCATCATTCCCTACAAATCGGCTTCCGGCTTCCGCCAAACTATTTAATAAAATACGCGCAGGGTGCTCTGGCCGTTCAAAAAAACCAGGGTCGCTAAACGCTAATTTTAAAAAAGGTGTGTGCATGTAGCTGAGCAACGCTTTAATTGAATCCGGCAAATTTTCATCGCTGAGCATGTACTCAAACACCATGCCGACCAAATCAATGGTGTGCATATCCACCCGAGAGACATCACCGCCCTGCTGTTTCACCTGCTCGGCCAAATGCTGCGCACTTTGGGCAATATTCACCGGCGCTAATTGCTGGCCTTCCGCCAGGTTTGGCAGGGCGTTCATCACTTGGATATTCTGTAAAACATTCACCAATTGCTCGGTGCTTAACATGGCCATGCCTTCAGGCAGGTTTTGCCCCCCGCCTAAGGTTGCCTGCAAACCGCGAATGGCATGTAATAAATCGGTTTGATGCTCCGCTGAACCCAGCGATTGCATGAAGGCTAAATCCTGCGGCGAAAACTCCGTATTGCCGATAACAATGCGCTCTCGCCCACTGGCGGGCGGCATATATTTTAAATTAGGCAAAATACCTGAGCGTTTAAAATACGCATTTAATTCATCAACTACCGAGCCTACAAACCCGGTTAAATGTTCTTCGTAGGTGCGGTAACAAATGGTTTTTGCTTTGGCGGTTAACGGGATTAAACGCAAAGCGCGGCGCAGTGATTCACATAATTGAATGGGGGCGGCGGGGTTGCTCGCTTCGGTCACTTGTTCGCCGCCGTTTAAAATAGCGAACCGCTGGTTGAGCGCCCAAATGGGTTCGGCAAAATACGAATCCATTTTTGATATAACCGAAGTCAACACGATCATTTCGTCGAGATCTTCGTTGTCCACCAGGCTTAATTCACTGGTGCGATTGGCCGAGCTTAAATCCGTGTGCAGCTCTTTGTTTTTAAATTTCACAAAACCTTCGGCAATATAGCCGGTGAAATAGCGCTCTAATTCAATGCGATTTTTGCGCACCAAACGTTGCACACCGGCCATTTCGGCCACTTCCTGATTGGAGCGTGCATTGTCGATGGCAATATTAAAAGCTTCATCTAAGCGTTCGGCATAGCGCATGAATGCTTGCGTTGCGCATTGATTCACCACATTCTGGCAACGCTTTAAGTGCGCAATGACAGTTTCACGATTTAAAGGCAATTGCACTTCAGGCAGCACGGACTCCGTGCCTTTGGAATTTTTATCGTCGCGAATTAATCTGGACATAGCGCCTCATGTATTTTTGAAGATCCGCACCCAGCGGCGAACCACCACCCCGTTAGGATTCGCTCAGCGCCTAACGCCAAACCCAGGGCCGCGTGAAGTATAGTTGCGCTCGCTATAAAAATCCGGGTATAGCGCATATTAAGTTATGCGCTTTGAGGTTGAACCTAAAAACCTCAGTGAACGTATCCTAGGCTTTTAGGTTAACCCCATTGCTATAAAAATAGATATTCACTAGCCAAACCCATGCAATAGTTGATAATTCCCGCAAACACTCCCACGAGATTAATTATGCACACTTATGACATTTACGGATTAGGCGCCGCACTGGTCGATACTGAGATCACAGTGAACGACGAGAACTTACAGGAATTTAATATCGACAAAGGCGTTATGACATTGGTGGATGAGGCGCGCCAAAACCAGTTGGTACAGTTATTAGATGGGCATTTAGTCAAAGCCCGGCGCGCCAGTGGTGGCTCCGCTGCCAATTCCATTATCGCCGCCGCCTATTTTGGCTCCCGCTGTTTTTATAGCTGCAAGGTGGCCAATGATGACAACGGCGCGTTTTACCTCAATGATTTAAGCCGTGCCGGAGTGCAATACCCGGAAAACTCCGCCGCCGAGGAAGGCATTACCGGCAAATGTTTGGTGATGATTACACCGGATGCCGAACGCACGATGAATACTTTTTTGGGCATTAGCGCCTCGTTAAGCACCCAGGATCTCGACCTTACCGCCTTGGCAGCGGCGCATTTTGCTTATATAGAAGGTTATTTAGTGACCTCCGACACGGGCCGCCCGGCGGCGATAACCCTGCGCGAGGAAGCGCAAAAGCTCGGTGTGCGCACGGCGTTAAGCTTGTCGGATCCGGCCATAGTGACGTATTTCCACGATGGCATCAGCGCCATGATTGGCGATGGAGTGGACATACTGTTCTGCAATGAAGCTGAAGCGCTTAACTTCACCCGCAGCGAGACCCTCGATGCCGCGTTTGAAGCGCTTAAAACCAAGGCCAAAACCTTTGCTGTCACCTGTGGCGCCAAAGGGGCTTGGGTATTTGATGGGGATTTACTGCAATTAATCCGCAGCGAACCTGTTACCGCTATTGACTCCAACGGAGCCGGTGACATGTTTGCCGGGGCGTTTTTACACGGGCTAAGCCGTGGTTGGAGTTATGCGGCGGCGGCGGCGTTTGCCAACCGGGCGGCGGGTTTAGTGGTGAGCCAATACGGCCCGCGTTTGGCGCCGGAGCAGCATCAACAGCTGCTTGGCTAGATGACTGAAATGGGCTAGTTAGCGTTGTAAAACCAGCCCTTCTTCCATGTATTTGCGCAGGGAGATGCCAAAACTTTGGTCCTTCCACACCTGTTTAATCAGGTATTCCTGCGGTAAATCGCCTTCTTCAACCAGCGATAAGTCCATGAAAATTTCTTTTTCGAGGGCTTTTTTATGTTCGTCGCGCACCACTAACACTTTGGGCAAATGGCGCAATTTCGGGTTGGTTTCCACCACAATGCCCACCTGGCCCGAATGCAGCTCCACAATACTGCCGGGCGGGTACAGGCCCACGGTTTGCAAAAACTTAAGCGCTAAACGCTCATCAAAATGGGTGCCGCGATCCTGGTAGATAATTTTTAAGGCTTCAGTTGAGGTTTTGGCCGATTGGTAGCAGCGGTCTGCCGTCATGGCGTCGTAGGCGTCCACGATGGAAATAATTTTAGAAAACAGTGAAATGCTCGAACCGGCCAGTTTGCGCGGATAACCCTTGCCGTCCACCCGCTCGTGGTGGCTGTAGGCCACGTCGATCACACCGTTGTAGATGCCGTCGGTGCTCAGCAGCAGATTGCGGCCATGTATGGTGTGGGCCATCATCGTGCGCATTTCGGCGATGGTCAGGGAAGATGGTTTGTTGAGAATTTCCGGCGGCACTTTCATTTTGCCTACATCGTGTAACAGGCCACACAGCCCTAATTTGTGCAGTTCTTCCTCCGCCATACCTAATACGCGGCCAAAAGCCACGGCCAAGATACAAACGTTTAAACAATGCTCGGCGGTGTATTCGCTTTCGCTGCGAATTTTGGCCATCCACATCAGGGCGTCGGGGTGGCGAATGACCGATTGCACACAGTTGCTCACCATCTGTTTAGCCTGGTGTGTATTGATAGCGCCACCTAAGCGGATGTCATCTAAAAGCGATTTAGTCAGGCTGCGCGCTTGGCAAAATGCACCCACAATTTTGCGGTGCTCTTCGTCGATGCGTGTGGTGTTTTCGTAGCGCACGGGGCCGCGTGTTCGCGCGGTGGGGGCAGGCTCTGTAACGGCTTTAAAAACGGTATCGACGTAGACGAAACTACAGTACTCGCAGACGATGTCCACATCCTCTTGAGACTCCAGCACAAAGCCCTGTAATATAAATGGCGTGTCCAGCCAATCGCGATCGAGTTTGGCCACATACATGCCAACCCGTAAATCGCCTACGTAGATTTTTTGCAGACTCGACATCATTAAACCGCACCTAAAAAAACAGTTGCCCGCCTAGAAGTACAGGTGCTTATGCACATTTTTGCCAGTCGCATTGACCATAAATGCTAACCAGACAAACGATTGGGCTGTATTTTCGGCATTTGGCGCGCTGCTGTTCACTAAAATCACCCAATGGGAACACCATTACAGACATTAAATGACTTTTGCGATTGCATCACACACATGATCAAGATTAGCGCGATTAAGTCCGGCAATGCTAGCTCTTGAGTTGCCCAACAGGTAAATACTGTAATTGCGCTTCAATTCCTGTACCTGCGTATCATTTAGCCCGAGAAATGAGAACATTCCGTACTGTGCCAAGACAAAATCAAAACGCCCATCGGCTCCGCGTGCATTCATTCCAGCAGTAAAATCCTCGCGCAATTGCACAATGCGCTGCCGCATAGCATCTAATTCATTGCGCCAAATTTCACGCCACACCGGGTTGTGCCAAACCCCCGCCACCAGTGCGGCGCCGTGGTCCGGCGGCATGGAATAAATGCCGCGCACTATGGCCATCATCTGGCTTTTAATGGCTTGTACCGCAGTGTTATTGGCCGCCAACATTGCCACAGCACCCACACGCTCGCGATAAAGACCAAAATTTTTCGAACAGGATAAAACCAAAATCATTTCCGGCACTGTGTTTAACAGGTGCAACAAACCCTGTACATCAGATTCCAAATTAATACCAAAGCCCTGATAAGCCATATCTACAAACGGAATAAAACCCTGCTGCACAGCCAGCTTGCCTATTTGCTGCCAGTGGGCGTAGGTTAAATCCACCCCGGTGGGGTTATGGCAACAGCCGTGTAATAACACTAAATCGCCAGCGGGCACTTGGGATAAACATTCCAACATGGCCGCTTCGTTAATTCCGTTGGTGGCGGCGCTGTAATAGGGGTAGGTTTTTATTTCCAAACCTGCGTTACCCAGCAGGGGAATATGGTTGCCCCAGGTGGGGTCGCTCACCCAAATACAGGCATTGGGGCGGGCTTTTTTGATTACTTCAGCGGCTAACCTTAATGCACCGCAACCACCGGGGGTTTGTGCCCAGGCCAAGCGGTGGTGAAGATTGTTTAATGCGCTCCCCAAAATCATTTCCGCTACCGCCTGTAAAAAGGCTTCATTGCCGCCGGGGCCAACATAAACTTTGGATTTTTGCTCGGCAATTAACGCAGCTTCGGCCAATTTTATCGCCTGTAATACCGGGGTATTGCCCTCTTCGGTTTTATACACCCCCACTCCTAAATCAACTTTGAGAGGGTTTTTATCTTGGGCGTAGAGGGACATTAAACCTAAGATGGGGTCCGGCGGCAGTAAGCTTAAAGTTTCGAACATGGAACAACCTAAAATAATGGCAGAGGGATTAATGTAAAAGTGAGTGCCTGTGAAAATGCGTAAGCTCTGTGAAACTCTTTAACCCTAGCTAAGCATCATAAGGAATCGTCGCGATAAACCAAGGTTGCTGCACGATGGAGGCATACCAATCCGCCAACTCAGGATTAAGCGCCGCCACATCGTATTCGGGCAAGCGAAACGCTAAATAACCCAATGCACACGCCATGCTGATGCCGCCGATATGCATAGCTTCGCTGTGCCCCAAGGCATTTACAGCCGTTATTTTAAGTGATTCGGTAATGCTTTCGTGCCATCGGGCCAACCAAAAAGCGGAGGCTTGCGCGTCTGGCCTGCGCCGATCCATCACATGGGCCACGGCGGCATCCAGCATTCCATTAGCCAGGTAATGGTTTTTTTGTACTGCGAAATAATCGGCCAAACCGCGATGAAATAAACTTTCGCCACCGCGCGCGCAGTGGCGTTCATCCAAATAATCACAGATTAATGCGCTATCAAAGAGCGTGATAGTATCGCTCTCCAAGGCGGGAATTTTACCCAGCGGGTTCACCCGGCGCAGATGCGGCGTTTCCAAGGGTTTGGAGCGTACCCAGTCGATACCCGGCTCGCCCGTAAGCGCTGCAAAAATACGCACTTTGCGCGCATAGGGCGAGGTTAAACTGTAGTGAATACGCATCATTAAGCTCCCAAGTTAAATGAAGCAGACCTTTTACCGCGCCGTTATTTGAGGTGCAAGATTTAATTATTTTTTAAACTTAGAGGCCTGAGTTCACTGAGGTTTTTAGGTTAAAGACAATGATATTCCGAAGGTGTTATGGGACGTTATATAGTGAAGATAACCGTGTTTCTAGCGGTATTGGCCGGCATTGGAAACTACCTGGTTTATTTATCCACGGGCCGCGTGCCGTTCAATGAAATTTGGCGCCACTACAGTAAAAACCCCGTTAGCCTACCCAAACCCAGCCTGCCCTCCCTCGACCTTCCCAGCCTGCCCCAGCTGCCAGGCCTCAAGGAGGATGGGCGCCATAAAGCGTTTAAATGGACAGACAAAAATGGCGTTATCCATTATTCGGATCAAGCGCCCGACGGCAAAGATGCAACTTTGATTGACATGAACCCGGATCGAAATCTAGTGCAAGGTGATCCACAGGCCACAGCAACCCCAGAGGCCGCTGTGGCCAATAAAAAACAAACCGCACCCAGTAAAGAGCCGCCTGCGCCGAACACTCAAACCCCGAACTACCAAGATGCCATCGAACAAGCCAAAGCGGCTGTTGAGAAAATGAAAGCGGCGGCGCCGCAATAACGCTCTAGGCATTCCCACGCGGAGCGTGGGAACGAGAGAATAAGAAACCACCCCGCCCCGTTGGAGCACCCCTCCACGGGAGGGGAATTTCTCGCAGCGCGCTAATTAGATCGTCTCCACCCGCTCCACCAACTGAAACCCACGGGGCAACTTATTCCCCTTGCGTCCGCGCTCACCCATGTAATGCTCCATGTCCTTCAGCGCCAAGCTGATATGCCGTTTGCCGCTGTGAATTTTGACGCTGGTGTGCGCGTTAATCACCGCAAGCCCGGCCAAAAACTCCTCGCGTTTGATTAACCGGTCTGACGGAATACCGATAATTTTATTGCCTTTGCCCTTGGGCAAAACCGGCAAATCATTCACCGGGAACACCAACATACGGCCCTCGTTTGTCACCGCCACTAAATAATTGCCATCGATGGGGCTTTGCAGTGGAATCGGCGCCATCACTTTGGCGCCTTCCGGTACCGTGAGGAGGGTTTTACCGGCGCGGTTTTTACTGAATAAATCACCAAAAGTGGCGATAAATCCGTAGCCTGCGTCGCTGGCTAATAACACCGGTTGAGTATCCTCGCCCATTAACAAACCACAAAATTCCGCGCCGGAAGGCGGGTTGAGCTTGCCGGTGAGTGGATCACCTTGGCTGCGCGCACTGGGCAGGCTGTTGGCGGGCAGCGCATAGCTGCGGCCTGTGGAATCCAGCAGCAGCACATTTTGTTGGCTTTTGCCCAGGGCTGCGAATTTAAAACTGTCCCCAGCTTTATAACTCAGCGCGGTTGGGTCTATATCATGGCCTTTGGCGGCGCGAATCCAGCCCTTATCCGACAGCACCACCGTCACCGGCTCGCTGGGCATGATTTCGTTTTCGCTAAAAGCTTGTGCTTCGGCGCGCTCCACAATGGGTGAGCGGCGCTCGTCACCGAATTCTTTCGCCACTTGCACCAGCTCTTTGCGAATCAGCGATTTGAGTTTTTTCTCAGAACCAAGCACCGCTTCCAAATCGGCTTTTTCTTTGGCCAGCTCCGCCTGCTCACCGCGAATTTTCATTTCTTCTAAGCGGGCTAATTGGCGCAGGCGGGTGTCGAGAATGTAATTGGCCTGCTCCTCGCTTAGGGCAAAGCGCTGCATTAACACCTCTTTGGGGTGTTCCTCCGTGCGCACTATGTGGATCACTTCGTCCAGGTTTAAAAACGCAATTAATAAACCGTCCAATAAATGTAACCGGCGGTCCACCCAATCCAAGCGGTGTTGCAGGCGGCGGCGCACGGTGTCTGTGCGGAACACCAACCACTCGGTCAACATACCTTTTAGGCTTTTCACACAGGGGCGGCGGTCTAGGCCGATGTAATTCATGTTGATGCGGTAGCTGCGTTCCAAATCCGTGGTGGCAAACAAATGGTTCATTAAAGCGTCTAATTCGATACGGTTAGAGCGCGGAATGATCACCAAACGGGTGGGGTTTTCGTGGTCGGATTCATCGCGCAAATCCGCCACCATAGGCAGTTTTTTCTGCTGCATTTGCTGGGCGATCTGCTCGATGATTTTCGCCCCGCTCACCTGGTGCGGCAGCTCGGTAATCACAATATCGCCGTCTTCTTTATTCCACAGGGCGCGCATTTTGATGCTGCCACGGCCTGTTTCGTACATTTTTAAAATATCGGCGCGGGGCGTGGTGATCTCCGCCCGCGTGGGCATGTCTGGCCCTAAAACATGCTCACATAAATCCAAAGTGGTGGCATTTGGGTTATCCAGCAAATGCACACAGGCGCTCACCACCTCGCGCAAATTGTGCGGCGGAATATCCGTCGCCATGCCCACGGCAATGCCGGTGGTGCCGTTTAACAGCAGCGCAGGCACACGGCTGGGCAGTACCACCGGCTCTTCCAGGGTGGCATCAAAGTTCGGCTGCCAACTCACCGTGCCCTGGCCTAATTCACTTAATAATAAATCGGAAAACGCGGTTAAACGGGATTCGGTGTAGCGCATAGCAGCGAAAGATTTAGGATCGTCCGGCGCGCCCCAGTTGCCCTGGCCGTCCACCAAGGGGTAACGGAAGGAAAACGACTGCGCCATCAATACCATCGCTTCATAGGCGGCGGAATCCCCGTGCGGGTGAAACTTACCAATTACATCCCCCACCGTACGGGCGGATTTTTTAAATTTAGCGGTGGATTTTAGGCCCAATTCGCTCATGGCATACACAATGCGCCGCTGCACCGGCTTTAAGCCATCGCCGATATGCGGCAGTGCGCGGTCGAGGATGACGTACATGGAATAATCCAGGTAGGCCTTTTCGGTGAAGTCTTTTAATAACAGGGTTTCATCGGCCGCAGGGGCTGGCAGTGTGCTCATAGTGTTTATCAGAGGCAGTGGAAAGTGCGCGCATTAAACCATGCTGGGGATTTTAGGTGAATGTGTTTGGTGGGGGTGAAGCGCATCAATACACAGCGTTATGGTCGCCTAAATTGACAGGAATAATCTGCCCATTTTGAATCAATAACTCCAGGGTGATGCGGTACGACAGATTTATGGACACCGAATACAGGCCATCAAGCTTACCGCGCAAGAGGTGCAGCCGCAGCGAGGGGTGGGATGGGTTAATTTGCAGTAATTGCAGCGTTTTGAGGTATTGCTGACGCAGATCTGGGTGACGCTTGAGGAAACGTGCAGCGCGGCGGTTATATTGCTCGGTAAATACCAGTGTAAACGGCGGCCTGGGCGTATCTACGGGGCTCACATCGCGTCCAACCGCGTCAGGTGCGCTTCGGCTGACTCTTGCACCATGCGGCCTGCCGCTATGTCTGCCCGTGTTTGAGCGAGTGCTGCGTCCAACTCACATTCGCGCAGGTAACTGTATTGCGCCATATCCATCACGACAAATCTGTCCTTGCCACGCACGGACACAATCGCCTCGGGCGCAGTGCTCAAAGCTAATTCAATGGCGGATACACCCTTAGTTTTAAGGTCGTTAGCGCTGATGTGCAACATAATTAAGCTCCGAGTGTGCGGCAAAAAGTACTTTTAATAATACGATTGATCGCACCATGTGTCCAATGCCTCTATCGGGTTTAACCTAAAAATCTCTTTCAGTCTGTAGGGTACGTTCCATGCACTTTTTGAAGATGTGTCTAATTGTTGTTTATAGGGCTTAATTGGGTGTATGGAATGCACTGTACCAACCCGGATTACACGTTGCTCCATCCCGGCTGCTACAAAACACTCATAAAATAATCAGCAACAAGTAGTTCCAGCCCCTCCATGCATGTCAATTTCTGCAACATGGCTTTTTTATAGAGCGTATTCAACATTGGATAAAGGGTTATGCCGCCTTCGCGATCACAAAAGGGTTTAAGACTAGCAATTTTTATGGGGTGTTTGAGCAAAATGGCTAGCGCCTGCACCAACGATTGTCGATCCCGCCAATGGATGTAAGCAGCGAGGCGATCCCTAATTACATCAATTGCCTGCAAAATAGGAATTTCCCCCGCTGTCACTTTCGCGGCCGTAATCGTGGTAATGAGGTCATCTCCCACCGATAAAGGTCCCGCTGGGAATTCCACTGTAATATCGGTAGTAGCGTTCACATAAATGCGGCCTTTTTTATAAAACCCCAGCTCAGCCATAGCGCCATTGAGTTCGCGTGGAGATTTATAATTGGTATTAACCATGTCGATATCTTTGGTGAGATATAAATTCTCAGTATAAATTTCTACCGCAAGCCCACCCACCAATACCACTTCAATACCTTGGTTTTGCAGATGCTCTGCAATAACTCTGGCCAATTCAATGATAGGAGTCCGACTGTAATCCATAGCGTGCCCCGCACTGCAAAGGGTTTAGCTGGCTAGTGTTTAGCGTACCTTTTCCAACGGTTTGCCATTTTTACGTGGCCGCGTGCGATGGATCATAAGATCCACACTAACTTGAGCTGGGTAGATGGCGGCTGCCATTTTAAGCAATGCCTTCAAAGGTTGAATAAACGGGTAACGCGGATTTAACTCGTATTGCCTAACCTTGCCAATCGTGCGGCTGATGATGACGCCCTCCTCCTCTAACCGCACCAATTGTTTTTGTATCGGAGTGATGGGTGCGCCGTAAAATTCGGCAATGCTTTTGGCGTAGCCAGTTTCGCGCAGGGAAAGATAAATCAGCACCTTTTCCTGGCTTTCTGCCCGCAAAATACCTTTGAGCACAAACATAGCTGAGCCTCGTGAATACCTATCGCCACTATAGACCAACACCGGCCCTATAAACCATATAGTAGTTTATATAAACCATTTAGTAGTTTATATAAACCATGTAGTGGTACATATAAACCGCCCGCCGGGTTTATTCTATGCGTCTTCTAGGGGGTTTTGATGTGTTCCACATGGAATGAATCCTAGCTGGCGGATTCGATGTTATTCAACCAAAAGGTGGGCAAAGGCTTGCCCACCTTTTGGTTTATAGTGATGAGAAGCGAACTTCAGCGCCTGGATTAGCCAAATACAATCACTTCAACCCGTTCACCTGGTCCTCTCTTGGGCCAAAACTGATTTTTGTCTCGCCATAATTCATCCCGGCAGTCGATGTGTCTATACCTTCAAATTCAGCACTGGCCGCCGAATAGGTATTGATAAGCGTGGCTTTTCTGAAGGTATCGTGCAGTGTGGTGATGGGAAATGGTGTGGCTTCTGAAATTTTACTCACCAAAAACCCGGCCGTTTTTTCATCCAAAGCAACAGCGTCTTTTAAATAACCATTGGGGTTAGACGAATAAATTTCGAATTTTTGTGCTTTGGCCTCTAAGGCGTAAATTTCGTAATAGGCGGCATTTTTTGGGGTTTCCGCCAGGCGGCCTGCCACTTTATACGGCAGTTTAGGCAGGCTTTGATAAACACTTTTACCCAGTTCAACAAATTCGTTCAAGCCAGTTGAAATTTTGGGTTGGAATTCAGCCGTTTTGGTTGTGATGGAATAAAAACCCACTTTGCCTGCGGGGTCGGTAATAGCCTGTACATAAAAATGCGGATGGCTATAAAAATATTCGATGTAAGGTACTTCCCGCACTTCTTTTTTGGGTGTTCCATGCCATACCAACGAATAACTAATCATTTTAATGGTTTTATCGCCCTTAAGCTTAGGCTCCCCCAACGACTGATTAAAATGACTAATATCAACACCTAATTTTAAGGTGTTGAGTGTTTGCGTTAAGGCTTCTGCCTTTTTAATGGATAAACCATTAGAGGGTGTTTTTTGTAGGAGCACGCCAAGTACAACAACGGCCACTAGAACACCTAACCCGGCCAACACCCAGATTTTTTTTTGGGGTTTTTGAATTACATTTTCTTCACTCATAGCGCTTACTCGTAGCTTGAAACAATTAAACAAAAAATAAAAAAGACAACAAAAAACCCGAAGCCGTTGCCAGCTCCGGGTTTGTTTTTACGTGTAAAGAAATTTAGGGATTATTGAGCCCAGATTTTCTTTAGGAGAGCTGTTTTCTTGGTATCCAATGGACCCCATTGACTCCAAGCTTCATCGTTGCTGATTGGATCGTATTTGTGCGTGAAGATACCGCCAGTGTCACCGGATTCTGGGTTAATGGACCAGTAACAACCTTCAATTTTCTTCTCGATCATGTAATCGCCTAGAACTTTCTGCCAAGCTTCGTCTGGGTTGTTGGTTACGTGGCCCCAAAGCTCTAGATTCGCTTCGCTAACACCTTTTTGTGGCCAATCCATATTGCCGCCGTACTCACCGATTACGATAGCGTAGTTTTCAGCACGCAGATAACCGAAATGCTCGTCCCAGCCGCCCTTGAGTTTATTTTTGTTAGCTGCGATGTCGATTTGGCATTTCGCTTTACCGGCTTCATCACCTTCAAGTTGCGCACAATCACCGGTCATAAATTGTTTTTGTACGAACACTGATGGGCCGTAAACGTGCGGTGAGAATACCAAACGGTCTTTAGGAATGTTCAACGGACGATTTTTAAAGCCAACGATGTTCTCACCCCAGTTTGGGTTGGAGAGTGGATCGCCGTGGTCAACTTTAGTACCGTCTTTTAAGCCTGAACCAATACCTTCAACAAAAATCAACACATCTTTGTTTACAGAGTTGATGGCTACATAAGCTTTTTCAGCCAGTGTTGCCCACTCGTCCCAGGTGTAACCCCAAGGCTCGTTGAAGATGTCGATGGCAATAATGTTGTCGTTGGTTTTGGCTAAGGTGGCCAAATCTTTCAGGTCTGCTAACCACTTGGTTTCGTTGTAAGGCTTATCGTTAGCAGTTTCACCACCGCAAGAATGCTCCTCACGGGTAAACTCATAACCTTCACGGGTGGCATCCACATACGGTGGGTTGGCGTTGAGTACGTCTTTACGCCAGCCAACGAAGTTGGAGCAGGAGTGGATGTCTGGCATTACTTTTAAACCAGCGTCTTTGGCTTCTTTAATGAACCCTTCCATTGCCGCGCGGGCGTTAGCATAAGGGTAAGCATCCGATTTGTTTTTCAAACGACCTTTAGGGTTTTTCTTATTGCCATCCCAAACTTTGGTCATACCTTGTTCGTTGTTTTTCTCCAAGGTTTGTGGCGTTACTGGCAAACGGATCATGTTGATGCCGAGTGTTTTGATTTCGGCCATGGTGCTTTTGATAGTGCGTTTGCTGGTGTCATCCCACCACATGTTACCTATGTACAACTCTAAAGGTGCGCCGTCTGGGTTAGATTCGGCATCTTTAGGTTCGTGCTGGCCTTCCAAACCAAACCAAGCGCCGCACTTAACGGGGAACACGGTGCCGTTGTCAGTGATTCGACCCTGAGCATTGACACGGTAACGGCCTGGGCCGCCGGTAGCTGGGGTGCCTGATGAGTTACCGTTGCCTGAAGAAGAGGACGATGAGGAGGAGGAAGACGAAGAAGAGGAATTTCCGCCGCCGTTGCTTCCGCCGCCAGTACTGGAAGAGGAGCTGCTGCTAGAGCTGGATGAAGA
>JBEGTZ010000186.1:0-7600 GCA_041179125.1 Pseudomonadota bacterium
CCAATGCGCCTGCGGTGCGGTGGCACCCATATTTTTGTTTGGCTATTGCACATCATATTTTTATTCAGCGAAATAAACCCCTGCTGCGGTTTTAATAAACCGGCAATGAGTGCAAGCAACGTACTTTTACCACTACCTGAAGCGCCTAAAATACCTGTAATAGGCGCACTGAATTGTTTGCATACACGCAAGCTAAAGGCGTCACGCTGAAACGAAAAATCCAATTCAAGCACGCTGCACCCCCAACCAACGCTCCGCCCTGCGCGTTAAAATATTGCTTATTAATAACGAGAAAAATGCCAGCGCCAAGCAGATAAAAATTAATCGCACCGCGATGGCATCGCCGTTTATTTGATGGGTTGCAGAATATATAGCCAGCGGCAATGTGCGGGTTTCCCCTGCAATATTACCTACAAATGTAATGGTTGCACCAAACTCACCTAACGAGCGGCTAAACACCATAATGGCACCAATTAAAATACCCGGCAGCATCAAAGGTAAGGTCACGGTGTACCACACTTTAAAAGGGCTTGCGCCTAGCGTGCTTGCGGCCAATTCAAAACGTCGGTCAATCATTTGCACCGATAATTTTGCTGCCTGCACCATTAAAGGAAAGGCAATAACCGCAGAGGCCAATACTGCCCCTTTCCAATTAAAAGCCAATTCAATATTAAAATGGTTTTTTAACCACTGTCCGATTACGCCTTGCCCGCCAAAAGTAACCAACAGCAAATAACCGGGCACCGTGGGGGGCAATACCATCGGCATAAATAAAGTGGCTTCCAAAACAGGTTTTAACAAAAATTCCTTGCGCGCCAATAACCAACCAAAAAAAATTCCGGGCAACAAGCATAATACCGTTGCGCACATACCCACTTGCGCTGACAAAGCCAGCACTTGCCATTCCTCATCCACTAACATATATCTAACGCCATGTTATTCATTCCGCGACGGAAAAACCGTGATATTTAAATAGGGTTGTAGCCTCTGGCGATTGTAAAAATTGCCAAAATTTTTGTGCTTCAACACCGGCTTTTTGCGTGAGTGCGCCAGGGTAAACAATGGGCGAATGACTTTGGATGGGGAAGTGGGCCAACACTTTTATTTGCTTGCTCAGCTGCGCGTCGGTTTTATACAGAATGCCCAATACACATTCGCCGCGCGCAACAAATGCCAGTGTGGCGCGTACATCTTCTGCACCCACCCACTGGCCTTGAATGGTACGCCACCAACCGTAATAATCTAATGCTTGCTGTGCATATTTGCCTGCTGGCACATGGGCTGGCTCTCCGATGCAGAGCTTTCCCTTTATGGTATCGCTAAAATTAAAATCGGGTTTTAATTGAATAACAAGCTTGCTGCTTAAAGGCGCAACAATCACCAATTCATTGGTCAATAAGTTTTTACGCGATGCAGCACTTAACCTATTGCGTTGCGCCAGATAATTCATCCAATCTTGATCGGCGGATATAAATAAATCAGCCGGTGCGCCGTGTTCAATTTGTTTTGCTAGGTTTGATGAGCTGGAAAACGAAGTTTTAATAACGCTGTGCGGATATTTTTTTTTATAAATATACGCAAGCTCAGTTATTACGTCGGTTAAACTTGCCGCCGCGTATATTTTTACATCTTCCGCCTGGGCGGCGCTTACATTAACGAAACCGCACAGAAAAAAAACCGTAAGGAAAACAAACTGCGCAACAGCCACAATAATTTTTCGCATAGACTTAATCATAGCCCTCTAAAAAACCACGTTAAATTGAAATGAATTTAGCCATTAAAAAAACCTGCCGTCCAACCACTCATTTTTTGTGTATTTATTTTATCCACCCAAGGAATAAGATTGCATATTTTGAATAAGTCTTTGGCAACGCGCCTCCATCACAGAGCGATCATAGCCACCCTCAAAAAAACCAAAAAACAAAGCAATTTCTTTCCCAGTTTTTAATTTAGCCGCCACATAATAATTGATACTACCACCCTCTTTATCTCCATGTTCGCCCACATAAACCTGCGCAATTTCGTTGAAGAAAATGGTTTTAGAGGTGGTGCGCACGCGGGTGCGGTTAACAATAACAATGCGTTTAAATTGAGGCTCCACAGAAATTGTTTGCTGGCCGCCGGTCAAAAGCGTGGCCGCGCTAATCACCAGGCACAATATTCCCAACAAAAAACCTGCGGTGCTGCCGGTAATAGTTGCGGCATCAAAATCGCGAAAGCCAATGGCAAGCACAAGGCCCACCACAAAAATTCCCACCCCCACTGCTGTCTGTTTGGCCGGGCTGCTTTCGGTTATCCAGGTTTCTAATTGAGCCGACATCACTTTATTCCTCTTTTTTGCTCAGCTTTTCGATTGTCGACTGAGGTTGTTAGGTTTAGCACCTTAAGCAGAGCCGGGTCTGCTCCCATTTACCCATTTACGCAGATGGAAGCCTATTTTTTCATCCAGCAAGGCGGCAGGAGTGCAGTGTAGTTCTTCTACATAAGCGACTGCCAACGCAGCTGGATGATAAAAGGGGGCCATCAGCGTAAATGGGTAAATGGGAACAGGCCCCAGCAAGCCTGCTAAACTGCGCGCCATTTTCCGCCTGCCCTGCGATGTTTTGCCATGCTCGAATCCTCATCTGAACTTCACACCCCCATGATGCAGCAGTATTTGCGCATCAAAGCCCAGCACAAAAACGAATTAGTGTTTTACCGCATGGGGGATTTTTACGAATTGTTTTTTGATGACGCCAAAACCGCCGCCCGAGTATTGGACGTTACCCTCACCGCGCGCGGCAAAACCGCAGGCGAGCCAATCCCCATGTGCGGCGTGCCCTACCACGCGGCAGAGTCCTACATCGGCAAACTGGTGCGCAACGGCTACTCCATCGCCATCTGCGAGCAAATTGGCGACCCGACCACCAGCAAAGGCCCGGTGGATCGCCAGGTAATGCGGGTTGTAACCCCCGGCACCGTCAGCGATGAAGCCTTTATGGATTCAGGCCGCGATAACTTATTGGTGGCACTGTACCCCGCTGCCAGCGGTTTTGGCCTGGCGAGCCTGGACATGAGCAGCGGACGCTTCAGCTTGGTGGAACTGGCCGAAACCCAGGAGGTACAGGCCGAACTCGAACGCCTGCGCCCGGCGGAATTACTCATCCCCGACACCGCGAACCTAGGCGCGCTGTGCCTGCCCACACGCGGCGTGCGCAAACGGCCCATCTGGGAATTCGAAATCAAGCAAGCCCGCCGCCTGCTCTGCCAGCATTTTGCCGTGCGCGATTTAATCGGTTTTGGCTGCGAAGAAGCCGAGCGCGGCCTGTGTGCCGCAGGCGCCCTATTCAGCTACGCACAAGAAACGCAGCGCACGCAATTAAGCCAAATTCAAACCCTAAGGCTTGAAACCCTCGCGCAAACGGTAGCGATGGACAGCGCCACGCGACGCAATTTAGAGCTAGACCTCAACCTCAAAGGCGGCGAAGAATTCACCCTGTTCGCCCAGCTCAACACCTGCACCACCCCAATGGGTGCGCGCCTGTTGCGCCGCTGGCTGCATCAACCGCTGCGCGACGCCGCCCGCCTCAACGCGCGCCAAAGCGCCATAGCCACATTGCTTACGGGCTATCAATTTGAACCCCTGCGCACCGCCTTAAAACCCATCGGCGATTTAGAACGCATCATAGGCCGCGTGGCCCTGCGCAGCGCCCGGCCACGGGATTTATCCCGCTTAGGCCAATCACTGGCCGCACTGCCGGACATTCTCAACCTGTTAAAACCCTTAGATGCCGCGCCCTTGCAGGAGCTGGCAGCGCAGATGGGCACCTACCCGGAAGAAGTCGCACTGCTCCAGCGCGCCCTGGTGGAAAACCCACCCGTGGTCATTCGTGACGGCGGCGTGATTGCCGAGGGGTACGATGCCGAGTTGGATGAACTGCGGGCCATCAGCACCAACGCCGGGGATTATTTAGTCCGGCTGGAGCAACAGGAAAAAGCCCGCACTGGGCTTTCCACCCTCAAAGTGGGCTACAACCGGGTGCAAGGCTATTTTATTGAACTCTCCCGCAGCCAAGCCGAGCAGGCCCCCGCCGATTACATCCGCAGGCAAACCCTCAAAAGCGCCGAACGGTTTATCACGCCGGAATTAAAAAGCTTCGAAGACAAAGCCCTATCCGCCAAAAGCCGTGCGCTCACGCGGGAGAAACACCTGTACGAAACACTCATCGACCGCCTCAACCAACAACTTCACCCCCTACAAACCAGCAGCAACGCCCTGTGTGAGCTGGACGTACTCAGCGCGCTGGCCGAACGAGCCGAAACCCTGCGCCTGTGCCGCCCCAGTTTCACCGACGAACCCGGCCTTAACATCCGCGAAGGCCGCCATTTAGTGGTAGAAGCCGTACTGGATACCCCGTTTGTCGCCAACGACTTAAACCTCAACCGCAGCCAACCCATGCTCATCATCACCGGCCCCAACATGGGCGGTAAATCCACCTATATGCGGCAAACAGCGTTGATTGTGCTAATGGCGCAAATCGGTTCCTACGTACCCGCCCAAGCGGCGCAACTGGGTTTAGTGGACAAAATTTTCACCCGCATCGGCTCCTCCGACGACTTAGCCGGCGGGCAATCTACCTTCATGGTGGAAATGAGCGAAACCGCCAACATCCTGCACAACGCCACAGAAAACAGCCTGGTATTAATGGACGAAGTGGGGCGCGGCACCAGCACCTACGACGGCTTATCGCTAGCCTGGGCCTGCGCCGAATACCTGGCGCAAAACGTGCGCGCACTCACATTATTCGCCACGCATTATTTTGAAATCACCCGCCTGCCCGAGCATCTACCCCAAGTGGGCAACGTACATTTAGCCGCCACCGAACACCAAGACACGCTGGTATTTTTACACCACATTCAAACCGGCCCCGCCAGCAAAAGCTTCGGCTTACAAGTAGCCAAACTCGCAGGCATTCCCGCCGCTGTGATCGAAAGCGCCAAAACACAACTGGCCATACTCGAAGGCACACCAGCGCCCACGCTGTCATCAGCGGAGGTTCACACCATCGAAAGCAGCCCAGAAACGCCCAAAGCGCGCAAAAGCAAAGCCTCAACCCAGCAGGATATTTTCTCCTCCGCAGGCAAGCTGGACGCCTATATCGAAGCCATCAACCCCGACCGCTTAACCCCGCTGGACGCACTAAAACTCATCTACAAATTAAAAGAAGCACTGGAGCTTGCCGAGTGAATTACTACAATTGCTTTTCAAGCCAGGGCTTGCTTGCTTACAATGCCCGCCTTTAGATTTTTCACCATTAATTTTTCGCTAAAGACTGCGCCCTGCGCACCCAGCTTACGAGGTTTACAAAAATGACATTTGTTGTGGGTGAAAACTGCATTAAATGCAAACATACCGACTGCGTAGAAGTATGCCCGGTTGACTGCTTCTACGAAGGCCCCAACTTCCTGGTGATCCACCCAGACGAGTGTATCGACTGCGCCCTGTGCGAACCCGAATGCCCGGTGGACGCCATTTACTCTGAAGACGAGCTGCCCGAAGACCAAGAAGCCTTCCTGGAACTCAACGCCGAACTCGCACAAGTTTGGCCCAATATCACCGAGAAAAAAGAATCCCCAGAAGATGCCGAAGAATGGGACGGTGTAGCGGGCAAAATCAAATACCTGCAACGTTAAGCCCAAAAACCCCAGCGCAGCCCAAGCCGCGCTGAGCGGTTTATCCCAACCTGCCCACTGATTCACCACAAGTTGTTGACAGCGGGACTTAAACGCGGATAATACCGCGTCCCTGATTGGGCCTAGCTTACAGGCTTGGGCGCCTAGCGCATTACACAGCCCTTACCGGCCCAAACAACGAATTTCACACTCATTATTTTGTAGGAGCACCTGCGGTGGCCAACACTCCCCAAGCTAAAAAACGCGCCCGTCAAAACGACAAAGCCCGTTTACACAATGCAAGCCTGCGTTCTATGGTTCGCACATACATCAAAAAAGTCGTTAACGCGATTGCCACCGGCGACGCCCAAGTGGCCAAAGCCGCTTACGATGTAGCCGTCCCCGTGATCGACCGCATTGCAGACAAAGGCATCATTCACAAAAACAAAGCGGCCCGTCACAAAAGCCGTTTGAACGCGCAAATCAAAGCATTAGCACAAGCGGCGTAATTTTAGCCGCACACAAAAGCCGACATTAGTCGGCTTTTTTTTCGCCTGTGTTTTAACCTAAAAACCTCAGTTGAGGTTTTTAGGTTAATTGATTGTAACTATTCAGCACACACTGTAGGGCGGGTCTTTAGACCCGCGCGGACGGTATTGTTGCTCACAATGATGTATGTAAAAAACGGATTTTGGTTGTGCGGTTTTTATTAAACCTGTGTTTGCCTGCGGGTAGCGCGGGTTACGCCGCAGGCATATCCCGCCCCACGATTAAGCTGAATAGGTACAATTCATTAACGTCAAAAACATCGACACGCCCCGCCCGCGTGAATCGTTGTACTATGCGCCCTTTTTCAACCCATTCGCACACGTTACATTTTTGAGGCCATTATGCGCGCACTCTCTCAAGCCACACTTCAAGCCAGCATCGGCGCCGCGTTACTCTGTGCAGCCCACCTAAGCTGGGCCGCAGCCCCAACCGCCAACAACGATTTCCGCACCATAAGCCCCGGCTCCAGCGTCACCATCAACGCACTCAACAACGACTCAGACCCCGACGGCGACCTCCTACACATCATCAACATTGTCCAGCCCGAATTCGGCACCGCCAGCTTGCGCCGTGAAGACAACGCCATCGTTTATACCCCACCAGCCGGTTTCAAAGGCCAGGTGCGTTTTCAATACACACTAGAAGACATCCCCAGCATCGAAAGCGATGTCTCACCCCAGCAAACCACCGGCACCATCGTCATCAACGTGGTCGCCTTTGCTGGCAGCGCCAAAGAAAACCCACAATCCATAGGCCAAGCCTTAGTAAAATCCTGCGATTCATTAGACGCGGAGAAAAACACCAACCTAGCCCAGGGCCAGCTCGAACTAAAACAACGCTGTGCCGGCCTGGTCTACCTACAACTTAACAACCCCGAGGGCATCGACGAAGTGGTGCGCCAAATTTCGCCCGAAGAAACCCTCGCCCTCGCCAAAGCCGCCTCTGGCGCCACACAAGCAGTCAATGCCGCACTGGGCAAACGCCTTAACTCAATAGGCAGCGGCAACAGCTTCAGCCTCAACGGCGAACAATGGCAACAACACGGCGGTGCCGCAGGCGATGAACTTCACAACTCGCCCTGGAGCCTATTTACCACCTTACAAATTGAAACCGCCGACAAAGACCGCACCGCCTTAGAAAACGGCTTTAGTTATTCCGCCAACAGCCTATTAATAGGCCTTGATTACCTACTATCCCCCGACTGGGTTGTCGGTATCGCGGGCAGCTTTGGTAAAAATGATATGGATTTTTTAAACTCCGACGGCACCGTAAAAAGCGACACCCAAACCCTCGTTTTTTATAACCTGCTCAATTACAAAGCCATAAGCTGGGACTTTCATACCGGCATCAGCAGCAGCAGTTACGACATCAACCGCCGCATCCATTACACCGACAGCCA
>JBEGTZ010000187.1:0-4803 GCA_041179125.1 Pseudomonadota bacterium
CAACTGTGGCGTTAAGATTAGATTCAAAACGCACATCACGGCCCGTGACTATTCCCACCAAATTGCCATTTTCCATAACCGGCACACCGGAAATACGGTGCTGGCGGGTAAGTTTTATTAAATCGCTGATAGAGGCAGAGGATTCGATGGTGATAGGGTCGCGCACCACACCCGCTTCAAATTTTTTCACGGCATGAACCTCCGCCGCTTGCTGTTCGATGCTCATGCTTTTATGAATAATGCCGATGCCGCCTTCTTGAGCCAGCGCAATCGCCAAGCGCGACTCAGTGACAGTATCCATTGCGGCAGAAACCAGCGGAATATTCAGGCTAATAGTGCGGGTTAAAGTGGTTTTTAGGCTCACATCCTTAGCGGTTACTTCAGAGTAACCGGGGATAAGCAGCACATCATCAAACGTTAACGCTTCTTGAGCGATCCGTAACATAGCCAAACCTCACCTGGGGGCGTCAAAATAAAAACCGGCGATTATAGGTAGATGCGCCTAAAAGCTCAAATGCCATGCGGCTGGAACCTACTGGTCATCCAGCCGACGGCGAAACTCCTCCATAATTTCATCGTACAAGTCCGATTCAAGATATTGATCTTCTACGCCGGCATCAATTGAAGGATTGTCATTCACCTCAATAATGTAAACCTCTTTTCCCGACTGTTTAATATCAACACCATACAGCCCATTACCAATTTGTTTGCAGGCATTCACCGCTGCGCGAATAACTTGTTTGGGCACTTCAAAAGTCGGCATTGCATCAAAACCACCTGTTTTTGTAGTGGTAGAGCCGGAATGGTTGTAAATCTGCCAGTGATTTTTGGCCATGTAATAACGACATGCGTAGAGTGGTGCCCCGTTTAACATTCCGATGCGCCAGTCAAACTCCGTATACAAATAGGCCTGAGCGATCAGCAGCGCGCTTTTCTTGAACATGGATTTTAAATTCACCTCCAGCTCTTCCTTGGATTTGGCTTTTTTCACACCCACGGAAAAAGAACCATCAGGCACTTTAAGCACAATAGGCAAGCCCAAATCAGCAATTAAATCATCAATACGCAGCATATCTGCACGCGTTAATATACGGGTTGTTGGAATGGGCAAGCCGTGGGTTTCCAGCAATTGCGCCAAATATATTTTATTAGTACAACGCAAAATAGAATCCGGGTCATCCATTACCACCAAACCTTCCGCCTGAGCTAAGCGGGCAAATTTATAAGTGTAATGATTGACCGATGTGGTGGCGCGAATAAACAGTGCATCATATTCAGCTAATTTACCCAAGTCTTTGCGGGTAATGGTTTCTGCTCGAATATCTTGTTTTTTTGCGGCTGCAATAAATTTTTTAAGCGCGGCTTTATTACTCGGAGGGAAAGGCTCTTCAGCGTCCACTAAAATAGCCAAATCATAACGATAGTTTTTTTTCGCCCGCGCTTTGCGCCACACCAAATGGCTGTAATTATCTAAAGCATTGGCAAAATCTGTTTTTTGATCTTCAGATAATTCCGCAAATGACCCCGCCTCAAGGTTGGTCAAATTCCAGTTGTTTTTTCGTGAAAAAGTCACCTGCAAAATAGGGATAGGCGCCTGCTCAAAAATTTGCCGTGCCAGTTCTTTTAATTCTGTGTTGGCGGTATAACCAAAATATACCCACATAACAAATTCTTCGGCATCCCCTGCAACTGCGGCCAAATCTTTTCCTGCATCCACGTTAACAACACCCAACCAAATTCTGCGGGACAAATCGCGAATATGCTTCACCGAGGGAATCACTTGATGCTCGCGGGCTTCGGCCAACAGTGAACAATAATAACCAGTACTTAAATAGCTATATTGGTTACATAAATTAATCACTCGATAACGCTCTTTACCCACCGGCTGAGCTAAATAATCGCTTGCCAATACAACATCTTCCGAAGGATAGAAACTGGTCCAATCAGAGGCATTTTCAACAATAATTTTTAATTGGGTCATGAAAGACTTTTGAACTCAAGTAAGGGATAATAAAACGAACCACACCAACTACAATTCTGAGCACCTCCGGAAATCCACTTTTCGCGCGCTCGCTTCGTTATTTTCGTACTCAGGCGGTCATTTATATCGCATAAACTCCCTCCTTCCGTGCGAAAATGCCTCGCGATCATCACGAAAATTGAATTTTCGGAGGTGCCCATCTAAAACCTTAAGTTTAAGCGATCCTAAAATTAAACTTAAAGCCCTAAGATAAGGGTGCAATCAACCATGCCAGTTTGGCAAATTTTTGACGTTTAGCAAGAGACCTATGCCACTAACTACACCTCGGCTTGCAACACTTGATGACCTTCCCGCCTTAGTTGCGCTTGAGCTGGCCTGTTTTAATTACGACCAGCTCACCAAACGCAGTTTTCGCTATTTCATCACCAAAGCGCAAGCGCAACTATGGGTGTTAGGGGACCCAATAGAAGCCTATGGGTTAGTTTTGTTCCATAGGGGCACCTGCCTTGCACGCATTTATTCCCTTGCCGTGGCCCCCACCAGCCGGGGTAAAGGTTATGGCCGCATAATAATGGAACAATTGGAGCGCGCCTCTGAAGAACACGGCACTTTATTTATTCGCCTGGAAGTGTCCGACAGCAACACCAATGCTATTCAGCTATACGAGGCAATGCATTACCAAACCATTCGCCGATTACCGCAATATTATGAGGATGGCCACGATGGTATCCGCATGGAAAAACGCCTATTACGCCATTTAACCAAACCCCCTCACCTACCCCATTATGCACAAACCACCGAATTTACCTGCGGCCCCGCTGCATTAATGATGGCCATGAAATACCTACGGCCAGAAACTAACATGAATCAAATTGAAGAGATTAACCTGTGGCGTAGAGCAACAACCGTATTTATGACCCAAGGCCACGGGGGCACCTCACCCCTAGGCCTTGCCCTAGCCGCGCACCACCGTGGATTTACCTGCGCCGTGTGGTTATCGGGAACAACAGCGCCTTTTTTAGCCAGTGTGCGCAGCGAACAGAAAAAACGGATTATCGAATTAATTCACGCTGATTTTTTGCTGCAACTAGAAAAATCAGCCGTCCCCATCCATAGCTTTCCCAACAAAATTGAACATTTAAAACAGCAACTAGAGGCGGGCTGGGCGATTATTTTGTTAATTAGTACCTACCGATTTAATCGCAGTAAAGAACCGCACTGGATATGGCTGGTACACATCGAC
Source organism: Pseudomonadota bacterium (assembly GCA_041179125.1). Lineage (GTDB taxonomy): Bacteria > Pseudomonadota > Gammaproteobacteria > Pseudomonadales > Cellvibrionaceae > CAMCXE01. Next base: position 3,225 of record JBEGTZ010000187.1, read on the forward strand.
AACGATTACGTTTATATCAACGACCCCGATGTAGACGCCGAACACTGGCAAAGCAGTTTAGATAATACCTATGTGCCGGTGCCAATCAAAGACTTTGAGCAGATGATGAAATACGGTGCAAAACCCTATCGCAGCGCTATTTTATTGCGCAATCCAGAATAAAAAACCCAGTTAAAAACTGGGTTTTTAGGTGTACCTCTGGAGACTAAATTAGCGCTCCAGGTCAAATTAAACAGACACCAAATCTATTTTGGTTTTCACCAAAGCAACAATTTCATCCAGTGAAACATTGGCGCTTTCTGCATCCACCCGCCCCTTGTATTCAACCATTCCCTGCTCCAAGCCGCGATCCCCCACCACAATACGGTGTGGGATACCTATTAATTCAGCGTCAGCCAACATACCACCCAACCGCGCTTTAGCCTCATCCATAAATAAAACTTCAATTCCCGCTGCGGTAAATGCTTGGTAAAGCTGTTCGCAAACGCCAGCAACAGCCGATGACTTAGATAAATTAATTGGAATTAATGCCAAATGAAATGGCGCTATGGCACAAGGCCAAATAATGCCTTTTTCATCGTGATTTTGTTCTATAGTGGCCGCCACCACACGGGAAACACCAATACCATAACACCCCATCACCATCACCTGCTCCTTGCCTTGCTCATCCAAAACACGCGCCTTCATAGCTTCTGAATATTTAGTGCCCAATTGAAAAATATGCCCCACTTCAATACCGCGTTTAATATCCAACACACCTTGTCCACATGGGCTTGGGTCTCCTTTCACTACATTGCGAATATCCGCAATTTGCATAAAGCTTGCGTCTTCACCCCAATTGGCATCTTGCACGTGGTGATCCGCCCTATTGGCGCCACACACAAAATTTACCGCTGCCGCCGCTGCGCGATCTGCAATAACAGGGATGGTTAAATGCAGCGGCCCTAAATAACCAACCGGCAATCCAAGCTCCGATGCAATGCGCTCATCGCTTGCAAACGTTAAAGGCTGCGCCAATTGTGAAAGTTTACTGGCTTTTACTTCATTTAATTGATGATCACCACGCAATACCAATGCAATTAATGGTTGTTTACCATTTTCATCTTGGCAGCCCAACACAATTAAAGTTTTAATAATTTTATGCGCAGGAATATTTAAAAAATCGCACACATCTTCAATGGTTTTTTTGCCCGGAGTAGCCACAGTTTGAACCGCTGCCATCGTTTCAGTGCTAGCAGCAGGTGCTAAGGCTTCCGCCATTTCAATATTCGCGGCATACGCACTGGAATCACTAAACACAATGTCATCTTCCCCGCTATCGGCTAACACATGAAATTCATGGGACCCTGTACCACCGATAGAGCCGGTATCCGCTAAAACCGGACGAAAATCCAAACCAATCCGTTTAAATATAGTGCAGTAGGTTTGATGCATAATGTCATAGGTTTTCACCAAGCAGTCGTGGGAGGCATGAAAGGAATAGGCGTCTTTCATAATAAATTCGCGCGCGCGCATCACACCAAAACGAGGACGAACCTCATCGCGAAATTTAGTTTGAATTTGGTAAAAATTCGCAGGC
>JBEGTZ010000188.1:0-2834 GCA_041179125.1 Pseudomonadota bacterium
AACCAGCGACCAATTGGTTAAAAGCCAACTGCTCTACCGACTGAGCTAACGACCCATAAACTTCCTGAGGTACAACCTTTACTAGGCCGATGACAATAGCGCTCCCCGCTATTGGTTAAAAATGGTGGGTCGTGCTGGATTCGAACCAGCGACCAATTGGTTAAAAGCCAACTGCTCTACCGACTGAGCTAACGACCCAAAAGAGGCGCACATCTTAATGATTTATAAACAAATATCAAGGTTTTTTTAAAGAATTTATGGGATCTGGTCAACCCCGAGTTAGTCGACAATCGAAACATCGGGGTTTTCTGCGGGCATAAAAAAACGCCCTGCGGGCGTCTTTCAAACAGCGGTGTGTTAGACGGCTTCAACGCCGGTTTCGCCAGTGCGGATACGTACAATTTGCTCAAGCGGCTGGATAAAAATTTTGCCATCACCGATTTTGCCGGTTTGTGCTGCTTTGGTAATGGCTTCTACAACCTTATCGACCATATCCGCAGAAACGGCCAATTCAAGCTTCACTTTAGGTAAAAAATCAACCACGTATTCGGCGCCACGGTATAGCTCGGTGTGCCCTTTCTGACGACCGAAGCCTTTTACTTCAGTAACTGTCATGCCCTGCACGCCCACTTCAGATAGGGCAATACGAACGTCGTCTAATTTAAATGGCTTTATGACTGCGGTAATTAATTTCATGGCAAGACCCTTAGTGTCGAACGAATAGTGGCGATACAAACAAAAACAGATTAAGAGATTTGTTGGCTCAGTTTAGGCAAGGTTTGCGCGACATGCTCAACCTAGGCCACAAAAGCGGCAATGTACACCAAGGAAATGCCTACCCTCAAACGAAAAAAGCCCCAGCAGTTACCCGCTGAGGCAAGTCAGTCTTGTTTTTAAATTAGAAGTGGTAGCTGCGCTCGCCGTGTTCGGCGGTATCTAAGCCTTCGGTTTCTACATCATCCGCCACCCGCAGGCCGATGGTGATATCCACCACTTTAAAGCAGATAAACGCCACTACGCTCGACCAAATCAGGGTGATACCCACGCCCCAAATTTGTGCCATCACTTGTGTGCCCATACCCGCGTAAGCCCAGGTGCCGGTTACGTAGTCAATGATGCCGGTGCCGCCCAAAGCGGGGTCGTTGAACACGCCGGTGAGAATCGCACCGATAACACCACCAACACAGTGAACACCAAACACGTCTAAGGAGTCGTCGTAACCCAGGGCGGATTTCAGTTTTAGTACTGCCATCATGCAGACAAAACCACCCACCAGGCCAATCACAATGCTGCCCATAGGCCCTACCCAACCACAGGCGGGGGTGATGGCGACGAGGCCAGCCACTGCACCGGAGGCTGCGCCCAGCATGGTGGGCTTGCCGCGCACCAGCCACTCGCCGAAGGTCCAAGCCAGCACCGCAGCGGCGGTGGCTAAGAAGGTATTAATGAACACTTGCGCGGCGAAGGCGTTGGCTTCCAGATTGGAGCCGACGTTAAAGCCGAACCAGCCCACCCAAAGTAAAGCCGCGCCGATCATGGTGAATGGAACGTTGTGGGGCGCTAAAGACATGTTGCCGAAGCCTTTGCGTTTTCCGATCAATACACAGCCCACCAGGCCTGCAATACCGGCGTTGATGTGTACCACGGTGCCGCCCGCAAAATCCAGGGCGCCTTTGGCAAACAGGAAGCCTGCACCTGCGGTTGCAGCGTCAGCGGCTTCTTTAGTGGTGTAGGCGTCTGGGCCAGCCCAGAACCACACCATGTGTGCAATCGGCAGGTAGGAGAAGGTGAACCACAAGACACAAAACACCAGCACGGCAGAAAACTTCATGCGCTCTGCAAAAGCACCCACAATCAAGCAGGGTGTTAACGCGGCAAATGTCATTTGGAAGGCTGCGTAGAGGTATTCCGGGATATAAACGCCCTTGCTGAAGGTGGCCGCATTGGTGAGGTTGCCCGCCGCGTCGATCATCCCCTTGAGGAATAAACGATCGGTGCCACCGATAAAGGCATTGCCCGATGTAAACGCGAAGGAATAACCATAAATAGCCCACAGCACGGCAATCAAGCTAAAGGTTACAAAGATCTGCATGGAAATAGACAGCATATTTTTGGAGCGCACCATGCCGCCATAAAATAATGCCAAACCCGGCAGCGCCATCATGAGCACCAGCAGGGTGCTGGTGAGCATCCAGGCGATGTCGCCTTTGTTCAGTACCGGCGCAGCGGCGGCAGCGGCGGCAGTGGCCACCTCTTCAGCCAGTGCCAAGCCCGGCAGCAGCAAGGCTGTTGCCGCAGGAAGTAAACAGCGTGAAGCTCTGAGGAGCGAGCTTAAAGCAGTAGTTTTAGTCACAGGAATTCTCCTAAATGAACGGCCCGAGGAAGCCCCAAGCCATACGATTAAATCAAAGTTAAAGAGCTTCTTCGCCAGTCTCACCGGTGCGGATTCGAATCACCTGCTCCAAAGAAGATACAAAAATTTTTCCATCGCCAATCTTTCCTGAATGTGCAGCCTTGCTGATTGCCTCGACAACGGTATCCACCTGACCATCCGCCACCGCTACTTCCAGCTTGGTTTTAGGCAGGAAATCCACCACATATTCGGCGCCCCGGTACAACTCGGTGTGGCCTTTTTGACGACCAAAACCTTTTACTTCGGTCACGGTAATACCTTGCACACCCATGTCGGACAGGGCTTCACGCACGGCGTCCAACTTAAAAGGCTTGATCACGGCAGTAATTAATTTCATCGGACTGCTCCTAAATAAAAGCGCAGGGAATCTGCATATAAAAAATGCGGCCCCGAAGGGCCAGAGTGTTATTTATCGCTTAGG
>JBEGTZ010000189.1:0-5105 GCA_041179125.1 Pseudomonadota bacterium
TAAATGATGCGGGCAGTAAAGCGCTGGTGGAATATTGCAAAAATCCAAGCCCGGATAATTTGTTATTAATTATCAGCCCAAAATTAGATAAACCCGCACAAAATTCCGCCTGGTATAAAGCGCTGGATAAACAGGGCATCACCTGCCCCATCTGGCCGATTAACGAAAAACAACTGCCCCGCTGGATTGAACAGCGCCTGCACCATGCAGGTTTAGAAGCCGATGGCGACGCATTGGCCCTGTTGGCCGCGAAAGTAGAAGGCAATTTATTAGCCGCCATGCAGGAAATTGAAAAACTCAAATTAATTGCTGAACCCGGCCCCATTAGCCTGCACACAATGGCCAGCGCCGTAGCCGACAACGCCCGCTACGATGTATTTAGTTTGATGGATAAAGCCTTATTAAATGATAGCGCCGCCGCCGTGCGCCATTTAAACGGATTAAAAGGCGAAGGCGCCGAGCCTATTTTGGTGTTGTGGGGCATTGCACGGGAAGTGCGCACATTATTAGCCTTAAAACACGCCCACCAAAACGGCCAACCCTTAGACGTAGCCGCTCGAAATCAAGGTGTTTTTGAACCGCATTTAAGCCTGATGCGCCAACAATTACCCCGCTTCAAACCCGCCCAACTGCGCCTACTGCTGCGCCAATGCGCACTGGTCGATCGCAGCATGAAAGGCGCCGCTAAACTCGATTCTTGGGGTTTATTATTGGATATTGTGCTGAGTTTGTGCGGCACGCGGATACTAAATAACAGTAGTTTGCGGACATTGCTGAAAACCTGATGGGCTGCAAAGGGAAAACTGTAAGGCAAACCCAAAAACCCCCATTGCACATAATGCGTGCAATGGGGGTTTTCTTAAGGGCACCGCCGGAAATTCACTTTTCGCGCGCAGCGTTATTTTTGTGCTCAGTCGGTCATTTATACCGTTAAACGATTTTTAGGTTTAATTGCTAGAGCAAATACCCGGCAAATCATTTAAAAGCAACGGCATTGCCGCGTGTGCAGCATAATTAAGTGCCGTGTAATACTCCCCCGCAGCATTCATCATATTGGTTTTAGAACCGTTGGCGCGATACTTTTTTGTGGCGATTGTTTTTCCGTTTACATCAAAAGCCACTTGAAACGCCATGACACTAATAATATTCATGCTTTGTGCATAGCTATATAAACGCGTTAGGCTGGGTTTAACCACTATGGTTTTGCCTGTGCCACCCGCTATTTTTTTATCCCAAAGATCTGCTTTCGCATCACTCAACCATTTATCAAGCCCAGTTGAATAAAGCGGCACAGAAAAGTTAGTGCCTATGGTTTCTTGATTCATTCTATTGTCGCGAAATCCTTCTATTACAATCTGACACGCACCTACAGAAGTGTTGGCTGCGGGTTTTGTTGTCGTGCTGGCAGGTTTGTACTCCATAAAGGTTTCTTTGGGTTGAGCTGCCAATGAAGGTTGGGCAACCAAAAAAATGATCGTGGCCGTGGCCGAAGAAATAAATGACTTTTTCATAAATTGATTATCCTTACATTAGTTGGTGCAGTTTTTTTGATTTTTTTCGCCTGTAGCAGTTACTGCGCTGACAGGAAGTGAATAAAGCGCGCCATCATTTCCACGCACTTGTGTTCGCGAGCCTTTAGCTGCGGCTAATTCAGTGGCAGTCATATTGATGCGTAAAGCATTCACAGCAAAAACAGAGGCTTTTGTCTCGTTACCGCACTCCATTACCGCGTTATTTTGCAAGTCGTATTTAAGCATGGCGGCCAGCTCTTGTGCGCTTTCGGTAAGTGTCTGGGCATACTGTGCCCCATTTTTATCCATCCAAGTGCTCAGTGAGTTTTCCCCGCCCTGGCCTGTTGGGGCTGAAACGTAATGAAATACGTTGTAATAAATTGGCTTGGGTTTTCCCGATGATTTTGCTGGGTCTTTATTAAAAATAAAGGCTGCCATATCCACCGTTAGTGTTTTTGAATCTTCTTTGAATCCATAGCTTGATTGGATCGACATAAAATATTCACCTTGCGGCAATACATTCGCTTTGGCGGATAGAGCTTTGTCGTTTAAAAAAACTGTCTCGGCTTTGTCTTTTGCTGCCGCCAAGCGAAATGCGGGGGTTATACCGGCATTAATTTCTTTGGCGAGTATTTTTCGATAATCCAACTGATCGGTAGCACTGTAAAATTCAGTGATTTTACTGGCGGCAGCTGCGGTGCGTTTACTATTAATTGATGAGTCGATTAAGGCTGGGATCAATCCGCCACCCATAGCGCCCGTTACATTGGATAACTCCACTGCGGGGATAACTTCATCATTTAAAACGTAATTATAAAGATGTACTGTTTGTACTTGAGCGCGTGATGTTTGATTTAACAATGTTCTTTTAGGGCCAGTAGCGCACCCTTGTATGAACACAAATGCTGCGAGTATAAAAATTAAATGCAATTTCATAATTTCTCCGTGAGAGGACAGTGAGGTCTTTCTTGGTTTTTAGGCGCGATTATTTAACCTAAAAATCCAGTTGCGCGCCCAAAGATCCGTAGGTACAGGCAGTACGGAATTAGGTGATTCAATAGCAATTATTAGGTTAAATCGAAGCCGGGGGATTTTACTTAAATCCTCGCCAAGAAAAGCGGCATAAAGTCCCATCCAGTTGATTTCGTGGAGGAAATTGTGTGGTGGCGTCTTGTTTTCATACCTGCTCAGTGAGTGCGCTTAATTCAACCCCTCCAACTTCGCATACTGCGCCACCAGCCATTTAGTACCCGCACTTTCAAATGCCACCTGCACCCTGGCCGCAGGCCCCTGGCCTTCAAACTGCAAAATAACGCCTTCGCCAAATATCGAGTGATTAACGCTTTGGCCTAGGCGCAGGCCGGGGGTGTCTGAGATGTCTTGTTGTTTAAAGCGCTGGTTGACCGGAATAATGACTTGGGATTTAACGCGCACTTCTTGAATTAATTCAGCGGGGATTTCCCGCACAAAACGCGAGGGCGGGTTGTGGGTGTCGCTGCCGTAGAGGCGGCGGGTTTCGGTGTAGGTGAGGATGAGTTTTTTCATGGCGCGGGTGATGCCTACATAACACAGGCGGCGCTCTTCTTCTAAGCCTTCGTGGGTGTCGCTGGACATTTTGTGGGGGAAGAGGTTTTCCTCCAGGCCGACTAAAAACACCAGGGGGAATTCCAGGCCTTTGGCGCTGTGCAGGGTCATCAGTTGCACAGCGTCTTCAAAATCGGCGGCTTGGGCGTCGCCTGCGTCTAGGGCGGCTAGGTCTAAAAATGCCGCCAGTTCACTTTGCTCTTCTTCTTTGTCTTCGGCTTTAAATGCGCCGCAGGCGTTCACCAGTTCTTGCAGGTTTTCTACCCGCGCTTGGCCGCGCTCGCCTTTTTCGTTTTGGTGAAACTGCAACAAGCCGGATTCGTTGATCACATAGGCCACTAGTTCGGCCAGGGGCAGGCCTTGGCTGTGTTGCTCAAGTTGTGTCAAAAGGTTTAAAAATCCAGCCAGGGCGGTGGCGGCGCGGTTGGGCAGGACGTTGTTTTTCAACAGGCCGATGGCGGCATGATAGAGGGAGATGTTTTGATCGCGCGCGCTTTGGCGCAGGATGTCTTCGGTTTTGCTGCCGATGCCGCGCGTGGGGGTGTTGAGCACGCGCTCGAAGGCGGCGTCATCCTGGCGGTTGTGCAGCAGGCGCAGGTAGGCCAGGGCGTTTTTAATTTCCAGGCGTTCGTAAAATCGCTGGCCGCCGTAGATGCGGTAGGGCACGCCCTCGCGAATGAGCGCCTCTTCCAGCACGCGGGATTGGGCGTTGGAGCGGTAGAGGATGGCGGCACTTTGGCGCGGGTTGCCCTGTGCCACCCAGCTGTTGATGCGCTCCACCACAAACCGCGCTTCGTCGTATTCGTTGAATGCGGCGTAAAGGTCAATCGGCTCGCCTTGCTCGCCCTCGGTCCATAGGTTTTTGCCCAACCGGCCTTGGTTGTTGGCAATGACCGCGTTGGCGGCGGCCAAAATGGTTTGGCTGGAACGGTAGTTTTGCTCCAGCCGGGTGGTTTGGGTGGCGGCGAAATGCTGTTCAAATTGTTGAATGTTCTCAATGCGCGCCCCGCGCCAGCCGTAGATGGACTGGTCGTCATCCCCTACGGCAGTCACCTGCCCGCTATCCCCCGCCAACACGCGCAGCCAGGCGTATTGCACGGCGTTGGTGTCTTGGAATTCGTCCACCAAAATGTGTTTGAAGCGCTGCTGGTAGTGTTTGAGCAGGGGCGGGTTATTCAGCCACAACTCGTGGGAGCGCAGCAGTAATTCGGCAAAATCCACCATGCCGCCGCGTGCGCAGGTTTCTTCATAGCCTTGGTAGACGGCCTTCATGGTGGCCAAATACGGGTCGCCGCCTTCTACTATATGCGCCGGGCGCACGCCTTCGTCTTTTTGTTCGTTGATAAACCACTGCGCCTGCTTGGGCGGCCAGCGCTCTTCGTCTAGGTTCAGCGCTTGGTGTACGCGTTTGATCAGGCGCAGCTGGTCGTCGGAATCGAGAATCTGGAAGTTTTGTGGCAGTTTGGCATCCTGCCAGTGGGTTTTGAGCAGGCGGTGGGCGATGGAGTGAAAGGTGCCCACCCATAGATTGCGAAAGGCGCCGCCGCTGGCTTCGCCGAGGGTGGCGTGCAGGCGTTCGCGCATTTCTTTGGCGGTTTTATTGGTGAAGGTGACGGCCATAATCTGGTGCGGGGAAACCCCCAGCACTTGGATTAACCAGGCGATGCGGTGTACCAATACGCGGGTTTTGCCGGAGCCAGCACCGGCCAAAATCAACTGCGGGCCGGGTTCGGCACACACCGCCTGGCGCTGGGCGTCGTTTAGGCCATCGAGGAGATACGAGACGTCCATAACTAATCACTGGGTAAATAAACAGGGGCGGCGATTGTAGCAGCATCTTGCGGGCTGGGTTTGTGGGCCGGGGGATTGCTTATTGCTGGGCGGCCCTTAACCTAAAAACCTCAGTTGGATCACCCAAGTCTGCACAACCCCTTGACGCGCCTAGCAAAAGTTAAAAAATTCGAACAACCAATAAGGTTGCCCTTCATTTTTAACGTTCACTATTCGCAT
>JBEGTZ010000190.1:0-6027 GCA_041179125.1 Pseudomonadota bacterium
TGTAAACCTTTATCACCTTCATGCACTTCGAATTCCACCTTTTGCCCTTCCGCCAAGGACCGATACCCTTCGCCGCGAATGTTGCGATAGTGAACAAAGATATCGTCCGTTGATTCTCCACGCGTAATAAATCCATAACCGCGCGCATTGTTAAACCACTTGACCGTACCTAATTCACGAGTCGCCATAAATCCATACCTCATCTTTTTTATTAAAATTTAAACCATGTTTCATTAAAAATAATGACTACGCTGTGCGCAGGTTCCTCACCACCCCCTACTAAAGCGGGAGGAAAATAGGATAATTTTTTACACTTGTCTACAGACCACTTCCAAAACCGGTTGTTTAACGCGCCAATTTGTTTATCAGCGCCACATCACTCGAACTGCGTCACATAAAAAGTGGAAATAAGTACCGTTAAAAAATTCACATTGCAAAGTTTTTCGACAAAAAGGCTGACATCCTCCTTAAAACCTCTATTGAACCTAAAAACCTCAGTTGAGCGCCCAAAAGCTGTGTAAGTCATTGGTGCGGATAGTGAAAGTTAAAAATGAAGGGCAACCTTATTGGTTGTTCGAAATTTTTAACTTTTGCTAGACGAAGCCTGAGGGGTTGTGCAGACTTGGGTGATGCAACTGAGGTTTCTAGGTTGAGTGCGTGCGCGAACTAAGGCGCGGAGCAACTAATACACAACGCTAATAATCCAGAACCTAATAACAAAACAGTCTCACCCGTCAGCCCATTACTTAAAAAAGCCTATTTCGTAAACACTCAGGCTATCTAACACGCAAAGATTTCCCTCAGGCCAAAAAGCCTCTAAGATGCGCCCTTTTTGCAGCCTCTCGCATGCTCCCAGCTCAACGCTTAATACTTATCACTACCCTTGTTGCCTGCGGCTGGTTTAGCCCCTTGGGGCTTCATTGTGTGGCGGCGCCCTGGGGCGACCCCAACGATCGCGCTTTGCGCCATGCGCTTGAGGTGGTGCGCGATACCGGGTTGCTGCCTGGCCCCATCACCACCTGGCCTGTGCCCTGGCAGGCTTTGTCCGATGCGCTGACGGCGCTGCCTTCTCAGCCACTGAGCGAGCAACAACAGCACGCGCTGTCCTTCCTGAAAAAAGCGGTAGAAGATGCCAACCGCGTAAAAATCACCAGCCAGTTTTCCACCGCTTCACGCCCCCGCGCACTGGGGGGGTTTGCTGATACGGTGCGCGCGCAGTCGGAAGCCTCGGCCTCCATCGAGGCTATGGGGGATATTTTTGCCGTCAACCTTTCGGCCACCTATGCATCCGCTGAAGACGAGACTGACACCCGCTGGCGCGCCGATAACAGTTATCTGGCGGCCCGGCTGGGCAATTGGGCCATAGGCCTTGGCGCGCCCGAACGTTTTTGGGGCCCCGCTTGGCAGGGCAGCTTAATGCTCTCCACCCATGCGCAGCCTTCGGCGGGGGTGTTTATCCAGCGTTTATCGCCGGATGCGTTTGAAACCCCTTGGCTTAGCTGGATCGGCCCTTGGCAAATCACCACCTTTATTAACCAGTTGGAGCGCGAACGGGATATCAGCCACGCCAAGTTGTGGGGCCTGCGCCTCACCCACAGCCCATTTGATTTTTTAGAGCTAGGTTTTACGCGCACCGCCCAGTTTGGTGGCGATACGCGGCCTGAGTCCCTTGGGGTGCTTAAAAACCTGGTGTTAGGCCGGGATAATCGCGGTGGTGGCGGTATTGCAGAAGACGCCTCCAACGAGCCGGGTAATCAGTTGGGCGGCCTGGACTGGCGCGCCAGTTGGCACCTGATGCCGTTTAGCGGCGCCTGGTATGGGCAGTTGGTCGGGGAGGATGAATCCGGCGGCACGCCTTCACGCTTAATTGGCGCCAGCGGGTTTGAGATGTCTTCCGCAACGCCCCGCGTAAGCCACCGGGTTTGGCTTGAAGGCAGTAATACACTGATGCATTTTAATAAGGGTGGAATGCCCAACGGCGCCTATGAACACGGCATTTACACCAGCGGCTACCGCTACCGTGGCCGCAACATTGGCGCCAGTAGCGATAACGATGCGCAGGTGTACAGCCTCGGCGGGTTACACGTTTGGGAAAGCGGTGCCTGGGCGTCCTGGCGCCTGGGCAAAGCGTATCTTAATCACGACGGCACCAACCTGCCCGCCCCCGGCGGCAACCCTTTGAGCGACACGGCGCTGTCATTGTGGTTGCTGGATACGAGTGTCCAATACCCGCTGTCCGATCACAACCTGGTTATCCTCGGTGGGCAATACCTGGAACATCCCATCAACACCCGCACGGATGCCTTAGATTCCAACCTGTATATCACCCTAAAAAGTTTTTGGTAATTTGACGGAATGTTTATGAAGTACTTTTTTATCTTATCTTTATGCGCCAGCAGCTTTTTATATGCAGGCGGCTGTTTCGCAGCCCCGCTCATGCCCTCGCCCGCGCAGATCGAGCAGTTCAAATCGCTCTCGCCCGAAGAACAACAAGCGCTGGCAAAATCCGTCGGCATCGACACCGCAAGCCTAAGCGCCAACAGCGCGCAGCCGCAAATCCGCGAAGCGGTATCGCCCACACGGGTGGAGGCGGAAAACTCCGTCGCCGCCACAGTAGTTGAGGTGAAAAAACCCGCCGTTGCCGAAACCGTTGCCCTCAAACCTTTTGGTGCCGATTTATTCAGCAATGGCCCCGCCAGCTTCACTCCCGCCTCAGATATTCCCATCCCCTCCGACTACGTGATGGGCCCCGGCGATAACATCGTGATTCAACTTTACGGCAAAGAAAACAACGCCTATTCGCTCACCATCAACCGCGAAGGCCAGGTGCAATTCCCCGAAATCGGCCCCATTAGCCTGGCCGGTTTAAGCTTTAGCCAGGCCCAGGCCAACCTCGGTGAAGTGGTAGAAAAACAAATGATCGGCGTGAAAAGCTCGATCACGATGGGTGCCTTGCGCACCATTCGCATTTTTGTCTTAGGCGAAGTGATTCAACCCGGCTCGTTTACCGTAGGCGCGCTCTCCACCATGACCAACGCTTTGTTTGCCAGTGGCGGCATCAATAAGGTGGGTTCCTTTCGCAATATTCAGCTTAAGCGCCAAGGCAAAGTGGTAACGAGTTTGGATTTGTACGACTTACTGCTGCGCGGTGACACCTCCAGCGACGCACGCCTCATGCCGGGCGATGTATTGTTCGTGCCACCCAGGGGTGAAACCATCACCGTCATGGGGGCGGTAACGCGGCCTGCCATCTACGAACTGCAAAGCGCCACCGATGTGGCCGGTGCTCTAAGCTTGGCCGGTGGCGCCAACACCTCCGCCTACCTGCCAGAGTCGCGCCTGGAGCGCATCGGCAACAATGGCGAAAAAACCCTACTCAACCTAGACCTCACCAAAATACGCGACAAAGCACAGCCGATTAAAGATGGCGATGTACTCAGAATATCCTCTGTATTGGACATAGTGCAGGATAAGGTCACGTTAAGAGGCCACATCAAACGGGCGGAAGAATTTGCCTGGACAGCGGGCGCACGTTTTAGCGACGCCATCCCCAATGTAGATGCCCTGCTGCCCAACCCCGACATAGACGTAGCCCTTATTCAGCGGGAGCTACCCGGTACGCGGCAAATTCAAATTCAATTATTCTCCCCCAAAGCGGCCTGGGCCGGGCGCGGCGGCAGCCAAGACCCACAATTGCACCGCAATGACACCCTGTATGTTTTTAACTTCGAAACCGACCGCAGCGGCCTATTAAGAGACGCCGTAGAGCGCTTAAAAACCCAGTCACAATTTAAAGAACGGCAAAAAGCCGTGGGTATTTCCGGCAGTGTGCGCTTCCCAGGCACCTACCCGCTGGCGGAAAATATGCGCGCGCAGGATTTAATTATGCTGGCCGGTGGCCTCACCGAAAGCGCCCTGGGCACCCAAGGGGAAATCACCCGCTACGATTTTTCGCAGAATATGGAGCGCGTGGTGATGCACTTGGTGGTGGACTTAAGCGACCCTACAGTGGCGTTACAAGCAGCGGATACCCTGCAAATCAAACAAATTCCTCTGTGGAAGAATAAAGAATCCGTCACGGTGGGCGGCGAGGTGATATTCCCCGGTACTTACAGCATTCTACCGGGTGAAACCCTCATGGATGTGCTCACCCGCGCAGGCGGCCTCACCCCCCACGCCCACGCCGAAGGCGCCGTGTTCTCCCGCAAGGACTTAAGAGAGCTAGAAGACGCCCGTATTCAAGATATGAAAAAAACCGTTGAAGCGGAGCTGGCCGCCGCCGCTACCACACAACAAACCGGCAAAAAAGACATTGATATCAGTGCCGCCCAACGTGTTTTGAGAAGCCTTGAAGCCTCAAAAGCGGGCGGGCGGTTGGTGATTGATTTGCCGTTAATCTTAAAAACCCCGAACGGTCACGACTTCCAAATGGAAGACGGCGATACCCTCACCATTCCACGCTATAAACCCTCCGTTACCGTGGTGGGCGAAGTGCAATTCCCCACCTCGCATTTTTATAACGCCAAACTCAGTAGCACCGATTACATCAACAACTCCGGCGGCATGAAGAAAAACGCCGACACCGCACGCATTTATGTGGTGAAAGCCAATGGCACGGTGATCACACCTAAAACCGGCTGGCTAAAAGCCAATAAAGGCGGTATTCAACCGGGCGATACCATTGTGGTGCCACTGGAGACCGACAAAAAAGATACGCTGGAAATATGGGCTAAAGCGAGCCAGATTATCTACAACTCCGCTCTGGGCGCCGCTGCACTGGTGGCTATTAAATAAATGCAGTAGGCGGTTGCCCAGGCTGGGCTTAGTCGTTAGAATGCGCGCCTCTTTGCAGGACCGTAGCTCAGTTGGTTAGAGCACCACCTTGACATGGTGGGGGTCAGCGGTTCGAGTCCGCTCGGTCCTACCAATTTTTGGTGCTTAACTGATTGTTTTTGCCTCTTAATAAACAAGCAAAATCAATCAGTTAAGCACCAAAAATTGGGTTGACAGCCCCAGAGCTTGCCGCTAACATGCGCAGCCTCTGAGACTGCCACACGCAGCACTCTGCGGGTTTGTTCGGTTTAAAAACAAATTTGCAGCGTTCAGAAGACAGAACACCACCGTTTAATTCCGCCTTAGCTCAGTCGGTAGAGCAAATGACTGTTAATCATTGGGTCGCTGGTTCGAGTCCAGCAGGCGGAGCCAAATTTTAAAAAGCTGCTATTTTTAGCGGCTTTTTTTTCGTCTGGGAAATCCCGGCGGGTGCGGCATTCCGGCTGGAATCGCCTTGGTTTTTACACTAAAAGCTTCAACCTAAAAACCTCAGCACTGTGATTTTCCAGCCAAGACTAACCGGTTTTTTTTTGCTCTTCGCGCTGAAGCTCACCAAGCTCTTGCATCCGCTTGCGCGACTCCACCAGCTCCGCGTATTCCCGCGCTATGGCTTTTGATTCGGCTATCACAAACCGTTGCAGGGTTTGTTTGATGAGTGGTTGGTAGCCAAGGCCGCGAATTTTGGCGATGGTCTTCAACTCTTCCAATAGCTCTACGGGCATACGGATACTGATGGATTGCAGGTTTAGCGCCTGGTCTATGGCGCTTGGATCTATAGGACTTACTGCTGCGTGCTCCGGGCTTTGGCCATAAGTGCCATCATCCCATTCATTCCACTCTTTATCGTCGCGTTCACGTGTGTTCATACTGTAATTCCCATTTGAGGGTTAAAGCGCAAGCTGCTGGTATATAGCTATTTCAGTTGCGTTGGCGGTGTAGGCTGATTTTAAAATCAATTGCCCGTCTGGCATGGGGATAAAAACAATTTTTATCAGTCTGCCGTAGTAATTTTCAGCCACAAACCAAAGTGTTTGCGGGTCTGTTTTGTGTTCTTCACCCTAGAAACCTCAGTTGAGCGCCCAAAAGCTGTGCAATCCATTGATGCGAATAGTGAAAGTTAAAAATGAAGGGCAACCTTATTGGTTGTTCGAATTTTTTAACTTTTGCTAGGCGCGTCAAGGGGTTGTGCAGACT
>JBEGTZ010000191.1:0-12552 GCA_041179125.1 Pseudomonadota bacterium
ATGGCGCAATACCAATTGCGCAAACGCGTGTCGATCTTGTTTCTTCAACACGCGATTAATTAATTGTTGATCTGAAATGCTCACAATTATTTATTGGCGGAAGCGGCGTGTGAGAGTTTCCAAATCATCAATTGCGAGGCGCCAAAACTCAGCACAATTAAACCCAAATACCCAATTTCACGCTTGCCCAACAGGCTAAACGCCAGCAGCCAGCCCAGGCCTAAAAACCCATAGCGCAGGCCGGAATGTAAATAATGCTGCGGGGGTTTTTCCTCCCCACGCGGGGTAAACAATTCGGTGGGGATATCGCGCCCTGCGGCAATTAAAGTATCGAGTAATTTAATTTGCTGCTGCATACGCATTTGTTGTTTGCGATAACCTAAAACCAAAATAAAAGCCATTAATAATAATGGCCCACCAATTACAGTGATCACATTGACTATGGGTACAAGGGTTTTTTGTTCAGCCTCATCCTCTTCGTCCCGCGCGCTGGTTTGTTTATCCAGCTGCTGCTCTAGTGTGTTAATTGCGTTCTGAATTTTAGTCAAATCCGCAACTTCGGTGGTGTGCGCTTGCGCCGCCGGGGTGGGATTAACCGGTGGCTCAGCCCAGGCACCTGTGCCAAAAATCAGGCCGGCGCTCAGGATTAACATTCTGATTAGACTTTTATAAGGTTGTGTGGGCATGGGAATTCTCAGCTATGGGTGAACGGTTGGACGATGCACGCCATCATCCTGTCTTATTGCTAGATGCGTTTGGCTGAGATTTGGATTCACCGGGCCAGATTTTATTATCCTTGGAACCTCGGTTGAGGCTGTAGTACTTAGGGCGCTGCGCTTTACTGCGCTAGATCCTTACTATAATGTAAGGAATTATCAGATTGAAGGGGTATATATCATGGCGGTTGCAACGGTGACTTCTAAGGGGCAAATTACGATTCCGGCAGTAGTGCGTGCAGCGTTAGGGATAGACACCGGCACGCGTATTGAATTTGTTGAGGTGGCCAAAGGGCAGTTTATGTTGGTGCCTGCGGTTCACTCGGTGGCCTCTCTGAAAGGGATGCTGCGCAAACCGAGCCAAGCGGTCACGCTTGAATCCATGAATGACGCCATTGCAGCGCAAGGAGCATTGGCGAATGATCGGCCTTGATACCAACGTACTGGTTCGTTACATCGCGCAGGATGACCCAAAACAATCGGCGCAGGCCAGCGATATTATCGGCGCGCTAAGTACAACAAACCCCGGTTATATCACGCTAATCGGTTTGGTCGAGTTGGTTTGGGTGATGAAATCTTGCTATGGCGCAAGCAAGCCGGAAATGGTTGCTATCCTGGATAAAATACTGCGCACACAGGAATTGACGATAGAAAATGCTGCAACCGCCCTCCAGGCATTACAGCTGTTTTCAACTACGCAGGCGGATTTTTCCGATTGTCTGATCGAGCGGTCTTCCGCTGTTGCAGGATGCAGCCAAACATTTACTTTTGATAAAAATGCTGCGCTGTTAACGGGCATGAGGTTAATTGGCGCATAGGCCGCAACGTGTTGCTCACCGCAACTACACACTATTTAATTCCTAGTTCTAGGTGGTAATTTATTAGGGTGGTAAACCGATATTCCGTGCTATTTAAAATATTTTGATCCGCCTTGCGCACTGCCAGCACATATTTATCCACGTATTTTTCAAATTTTTCCGTTATAAAATGCTCTTTGTTTTGTAATTTTTTGTGTTCTTCGGGTGGTATTTTAAAAGGTATTTCGGACAGGAAATTATCCTGAGTAATCAGCAATGCTTTTGAAAAATCCAATCCCTTACCTTTAGCGCCCTTGGCGTTGCTTTTAACAGTAATATAAGCAGCGCCATGTTTGATGTTGGAACGCAAAGGAATGGCGAACATTAAATCTCCCAGCTTGATGATCACAACACCATAACCACGAATTTTCCCACGCTCCCAGCTGCCATTGGTGTTGTCCAAAGCTTGCTGCAAGTGTGTGTTTTCTTTGTAAAACGATGGCGTTAGTTTTTTCAAATGCATGTGGTTTTTATCATCCCAAAATAAGGTTCGTCCCAAAACGAAAAAACCTCCTTTCGGAGGTTTTTCGGCAGCTAATTCAAATTGGAGGCTTTTGTTATTTACGTGGGGTGCTCCTACCGCCACAACATTCTAATTGGAGACTTTTGTTATTTACGTGGGGTGTGCTCCTACCGCCACAAGCTGCCGAGTAATTATTAGCCAGTGGCGGCAACCTGTCAATCTCCGGTTTTCATTCGCACTGTAATTTAGGCTATCGAGGGAATAGTTCCAGCCTCGAATTCC
Organism: Pseudomonadota bacterium; assembly: GCA_041179125.1. Lineage (GTDB taxonomy): Bacteria > Pseudomonadota > Gammaproteobacteria > Pseudomonadales > Cellvibrionaceae > CAMCXE01. The sequence goes on from JBEGTZ010000191.1 coordinate 2,319, forward strand.
CGGATTACGCTGCGCTAATCCCGCCCACTTAATGCCGATTAGTAATCAAAGTCCCCACACCCGCATCGGTAAATATCTCCAACAACACCGCGTGCGCCACCCGGCCATCGACTATGTGCGCGCTGTGGACGCCGTTTTTTACTGCATCCAAAGCACATTGAATTTTGGGCAACATGCCGCCGTAGATGGTGCCGTCAGCGATGAGTTCGTCTACGCGGGCGGTGGTGAGGCCGGTTAGGACTTGGCCTTGTTTGTCTAGCAGGCCGCTGACGTTGGTGAGCAGCATGAGTTTTTCGGCTTGAAGAATTTCCGCTACTTTGCCTGCGACTAAATCGGCGTTGATGTTGTAGGAGGTGCCGTCGCTGCCGACGCCGATGGGGGCGATGACGGGGATGAAGTCGCTTTGTACCAGTAGGTCGATGACTTTGCGGTTGATGGAGCGCACTTCGCCCACTTGGCCTATGTCGATAATTTCGGTGGCTTTTAGCTCCGGGCTGTAGCGGGTGACTTCCATTTTGCGGGCGTTGATGAGGTTGCCGTCTTTGCCGGTGACGCCGATGGCTTGGCCGCCGTTGCGGTTGATGAGGCTTACGATGTGTTTATTCACGCTGCCGCCGAGCACCATTTCCACCACGTCCATAGTGGCGCTGTCGGTGACGCGCATACCGTCTACAAAGCGCGATTGAATGTTGAGTTTGGCGAGCAATTCGCCAATTTGTGGGCCGCCGCCGTGGACGACGATGGGGTTCATGCCCACTTGTTTCATCAGCACTATGTCGCGGGCGAAGGAGTTTTCCATTTCGGCGCCGTCCATAGCGTTGCCGCCGTATTTCACCACGATGGTTTTGCCGGTGAAGCGCTGGATGTAGGGCAGTGCTTCGGTGAGGACTTGGGCGATTTGGCGGGCGTCGTTGGTGGGGGTCATGGGGGTCTCGTGTTGGGGTTTCTAGGTTTATGCCTGGACAGGAATTAGGAGGCGCAAAGGATACACAGTGAATGGCAGGGTTTAAACCTAGAAACCTCGGTTGAGCGCCCAAAAGCTGTGCTATCCCTTGATGTGCATAGTGAAAGTTAAAAATGAAGGGCAACCTTATTGGTTGTTTGAAATTTTTAACTTTTGCTAGGCGCGTCAAGGGGTTGTGCAGACTTGGGTGATTCAACTGAGGTTTTTAGGTTAAACCTAGGAATATGGCGCCCCCTATCCGCGCCCAGCCAGGGCGCGGTAAGAGGGCGCGATGAATCGCGCCCCTACGATACAAAAGCACATCGCATTGGCACAGCGCTACCAAGCAATGGCAATGCGGCTGTCTATTTTGCGCAGTTCACGGGTGAACAGGGCTTTGAGTTTGTGGATGTCGGCGTCGGTTTCCGCTTCAAACCGCAAGGTGAGGCAGGCCTCGGTGTTGGAGGGGCGCACTATGCCCCAGCCGTAGGGGTATTCCGCCCGCACGCCGTCTAGGGTGATGAGCTTGGCCTCGCCAAAATCCCCTTCACTAATCAAGCGCTGCACGATGGAGACTTTTTCGTCTTCGGCCACTTTGACGCGGTATTCCTGGGTGTTGGGCAGGGGTGGGAACTCGGCGAAGATTTCATCGAGGGTCTGTTCGCGCAGGCTCATGATTTCAATTAAGCGGGCGGCGGCGTACATGCCGTCGTCAAAACCGTACCAGCGGTCTTTGATGAAGATGTGGCCTGAGTATTCGCCGCCCAGCAGCGCGCCGGTTTCTTGCACCTTGGCTTTCATGGGCGAGTGGCCGGTTTTCCACATGATTGGGCGGCCACCTTGGCTGGCTACAACGCTGGTGAGCATACGGGAGCTTTTCACGTCGAATACCACGTCGGCGCCGGGGTTGCGGGCCAGAATGTCTTTGGCGAATAACATCAATAGGCGGTCTGGCCAGATGATTTGGCCGCTGTTCGTTACCACCACTAAACGGTCGCCGTCGCCGTCGAAAGCTACGCCTAGGTCGGCGTTTTCTTCTTTCACTTTGGCGATCAAGTCCGTCAGGTTGGCTTCGATGGTTGGGTCTGGGCCGTGGTTGGGGAAGGTGCCGTCGAGGTCGCAGTAGAGGGCGGTGACGGTGCAGCCGAGTTCTTCAAACAGGCGCGGTGCTACTTTGCCGGTGACGCCGTTGCCAGCGTCCAGCACGATGGAGACATCCCCGGCCAGGGCTACGTCGCTGTAAATGGCGTCTATGTAGGCGGGCATGATGTCCAGGTGCTCTTCCAGCCCTTGTCCCATGCGGAAATCCCGCGCTTCGATGCGCCTCCGCACGGCTTGAATGTCGTCTTCCATGCGCGCTTTGCCGTTTAACACCAGTTTGAAGCCGTTGTAGGCGGCGGGGTTGTGGCTGGCGGTGATGACAACACCGGATTGGGTGTAGCCCAAGGTTTCGGTGGCGAAGTAGAGCAGTGGCGTGGGGACAGTGCCGATGTTGATGACTTTGCAGCCGGTGCCGATGATGCCGCGAATCAGGTATTCCGCTAACAGGGGCGAGTGGGTGCGGGCATCTTTGGCTACCACTAAGGCGCCCTGGCCTGCGTCTAAGGCTTCGCTGCCGAGGGCTTGGCCAATTTTAAACGCCAAGTCTTTGTTGATTTCGTCGTCCGCCACCAGGCCGCGAATGTCGTAGGCGCGGAAGATATGCGTGGGGACTACATCTGGGGCTTCGTTTTCTTCAGGTTTTGCAGCGTCGGCGTCGGATGTGCTGGTGTCTTTGCGTTCATTCAGCCCCAAAAGTGCCTCGTGGGCGCTGTGGATTTTAACCGTGGCGATGTCTTTGCCTTTGTTGCTGGCATCCACGTCCGCAGGCGGCGCCTGCTTGACCAGCCAGCGGTTCGCCCATAGCCGCCCGAGACTTATGGCCACCACCATGCTGCCAAAAAACGCCATAACCGCTTCAAGCAACAGCAGAAAGTGCGCATCATCAATTTGTGCCGCCAGGTTTCCATTCGGCAGGAATTCCACCTGCCAGGCGGTGGCGTGGATTTCCCGGCGCACGCTGGGCGGAAACGCGCCCTCACCGGTGGTGTATAGGCTGTGGGTGTTGGTTTTGTCGTACACCTGCAACAGGCTGATCTGCCCCAAACCGCTCACGCCTTCCACCAGCGCTTGCAACAGTTCATCCATAGACAACGTAATCATGATGGTGCCCACCACCGGCTGATCCACCTGTGCAGGCACCGGCAAAATGATGTGTACGCGCCAGCCGGTGGGGAGTTTCACGGCCTCTATTTTTTGGGGTTTGCGCAGCTCTACCGCTTTGATCAGTTCAATTTCCAGGAAGCTAATGGGGATTTTGGCGCTGGGGTCGAGTTGCGCCTGACCTGCGGGGATTAGCCGAATCGCCTCGGCTTTGGGCAATTGATTTTGAATGGCGCGGTGAAACTCTTTGAGTGCCAGCTCATCCTGGCGGGTGAACGCCGCAGCCAGTTCGGCATTCTGGGCGAAAAAAGCCACTTTTTTTTGCGTGGCATCCATGAAGCTGCTCAAGTTCACCGTCAATTTGCGCGCCTGTTGCTGGCTGAGTTTATTCAGCTGCTCCGCCTGCTCCGCCACCACAAAACGCTGCCAGGCGAAGTAACCCAGCGCCGCATCCAACACCAGTATCAGCGCCACCACGATGGCTACATGGGCTTTGTACGGGTGTTCGGCCTTCCAGGTTTCGAAGTATTGTTTAAATGAGGCCACCTTGGCTTTTCTAATTTTGTCGCTTTTTTTTGTTCTTTTTAACGACGGATTCACACGGGACTCCTCAGAGCTGATCGGGGCGGACACGCTGTGCGACCCAGGCCACCAAGGCGTGAGCAAGCTGCACTTTACTGCGTGTGGTGAGTGTAGTTGAACCCTGCTGATCCATAAGCAGCAGGGCGTTGTGGTCACTGTTAAACCCCAAACCGGGGATAGAGACATCATTCGCGGCGATGGCATCCAAACCTTTTGCCTGCATTTTAGCCTGTGCATGGGCCTGTAATGCTTGTGTTTCCGCCGCAAACCCCAGCACAAACGCGCGCGGGTTGACGGCGCGCAGGGTGCGGGTTAGCTGGGCCAGAATATCCGGGTTCTTCACCAGGGCAAGCGTCAGCGTATCGGTGGATTTTTTGATTTTCTGCTCGGCTACCTCCGCTGGGCGGTAATCGGCCACGGCGGCGGCGCATATTAATACATCCACTTGAGCAATCACTGTTTCACAGACATTAAGCATTTCCAGCGCGCTTACGACTTCAATCCGCCGCACACCGGCAGGGCAGGGCAGGGCCGTGGGGCCGGAGACCAAAGTGACCACCGCCCCGGCCCGCGCAGCCTGGGCGGCCAGGGCATAACCCATTTTGCCGGAGCTGTGATTGCTTAGGTAACGCACCGGATCCAGTGCCTCCCGCGTGGGGCCTGCGGTGATCAGCCAGTGCTGGCCGGTTAAATCCACCCCGTCGGCCAAATGCTCAAGCAGGTGTGTGCATATCGCCTGCGGTTCCCACATACGGCCAGGGCCTAAGTCGCCACAGGCCTGCTCACCCTCAGCTGGCCCTAAAAATTGCGCACCGCGCTCAGCCAATAGCGCGCAATTGGCTTGAGTAGCCGGGTGCCGCCACATCGCCTGGTTCATGGCGGGTGCCAAAAACAGCGGCGCGGCGCTTGCCAAGCATAGGGTGGTGAGTAAATCGTTGGCCATACCCGCACTTAAGCGCGCTAAAAAATCCGCACTGGCCGGGGCAATCACAAGAGCATCCGCCCAGCGCGCCAGCTCAATATGCCCCATAGCCGCCTCGGCGCTGGGGTCTAATAAGTCGGTATGTACCGGCTGCCCGCTCAGCGCTTGTAAGGTTAACGGCGTGATAAACGCCTGCGCCGCCGGGGTCATCACCACCTTTACCTGCGCGCCCTGTTTGCACAGCAGGCGCGTCAATTCAGCGGCTTTATACGCCGCGATACCGCCGGTGATGCCCAGAAGAATGTTAATGCGTTCAAGTGGTGGTGAAATCGGCACGGTCAACGGGTTTCCAATCGGTAAAACGGCGCTTAAGATAACACTTTGGTGAGCCTAAAAGCCTCACCTGAATCACTCAAACTGGCGATCTTCCTTGGCCTGTTTAGTGAAAGTTAAAAAACTCGAACCGCCCGTGCCGAAATTGCCGGAACGTTTTAGCTTTCACGAACCGAACCAATGGCTTACACCGCTTTTTACCCCAACCCAAGCACGGGTTTTAAGGAATGACATCATGTCCATCAAAGACTGGCCAGAACACGAGCGCCCGCGTGAAAAACTGCTCGCTCAAGGCCCCGCAGCCCTCTCCGACGCCGAACTCTTAGCCATTTTTTTACGCACCGGCATCAGCGGTAAATCCGCCGTAGACCTAGCCCGCGAGCAGCTTCGCCACTTCGGCAGCCTAAGAGCACTGCTCGCCGCCGACGTGCAGGCCTTCTGCCAGGCCGAAGGCCTAGGCCCGGCCAAATTCACCCAGCTGCAAGCGGTGGTGGAAATGGCCCGCAGGCACCTGGCTGAAGGCCTAAGTGAGCGCTGCGTGCTCACCTCGCCGCAGGCCGTCAAACGCTACCTCATCGCCCAACTGCGCCACCGCCCCGCTGAAGCCTTCGCCTGTTTATTCCTCGACAACCAAAACCGTCTGATCGTATTTGAAACCCTGTTCCACGGCACCATCGACGGCGCCAGTGTTTACCCCCGCGAAGTGGTGCGCCGGGTGCTGGCCCACAATGCCGCCGCCGTCATCTTCGCCCACAACCACCCTTCAGGAATTGCCGAACCCAGCCGCGCCGACCACGCCATCACCCAACGCCTGCAAAACGCCCTCGCCCTTATCGACGTGCGCGTGCTGGATCACCTCATCATTGGAGAAGGCGAGCCGGTTTCTTTTGCGGAGCAGGGTTGGTTGGCTTGAACCTAAAAACCTCAGTTGGATCACCCAAGTCTGCGCAACCCCTTGGTATGCCTAGCAAAAGTTAAAAATTTGAACAACCAATAAGGTTGCCCTGCATTTTTAACTTTCACTAGACATACCAATGGCTTACACAGCTTTTGGGCGCTCAACTGAGGTTTCTAGGATTAACAGTGTCCGCACCATTTCACCCTGTAGGGGCGCGATTCATCGCGCCTTGGTTGATGGTTTTCGGCGGTTTAATTGGGCGCAATGAATTGTGCCCTACGCAGGAATGATGCCCGAAAATAAAAAATCGGCTGAATAGTTGCGATTTTTTTACAACCACTTATCGCTTAACTTTATTTTTTTCCTTAAGCGTTTTATTAGTCTCAAGCGGAACCTCTGGCGCCAACGTCAGGCGTACTGATTTTTCCGTATCAGAACTGCCGCCAATAAACACATCAAATTCACCCGCCTCAACACCAAAACTCATATCCAACCGATAAAACGCCAACATATCCGGCGTTATTTCAAAACTTATTTTGCGGCTTTCGCCTGGCTGTAACAGCACTTTTTGAAATCCTTTTAATTCTTTTACTGGCCGCGAAACACTGGCAATCGGGTCGTTAATATACAGCTGCGCTACTTCCTCACCGGCTATTTTACCGCTGTTGGTGAGCGTAACTGTGGCGGTGATGCCCGTGCCCATAGCCAGGGCGGCGCTGCTTAAACGCAAATCACTGTAGGTGAATTCCGTATAACTCAGGCCGTAACCAAAAGGATAAAGTGCAGAATTGGCGACATCCACATAACGGCTTTTATAGGTGCGGGTGTTGGCTTCGGGTTGGGCTTTATTATCGGTGGGCCGCCCGGTGGGCAAGTGGTTATAAAACAGCGGCACCTGGCCTATGCTGCGGGGGAAACTCATGGGCAATTTACCGCTGGGGTTGTAATCGCCAAATAACACATCCGCCACCGCATTACCCGCTTCAGTACCTAAATGCCAAGTTTGTAAAATAGCATCGGCTTTTTTCTCGGCGTTCATTAATGTTAATGGGCGGCCTGAACTGACCAATAAAATAACCGGTTTATTGGTATCGGCAATGGCGCGCAATAAATTACTTTGGTGGCCGGGGAAATCTAACGAGGTGCGCGCGCCGTCTTCACCCACTAACGAGGTGGGTTCGCCCAATGCCATCACCACGTAATCCGCTTGTAATGCCAGGCTTACTGCTTTGCCAATATCGCGGGCGTCGCAGGCGAATAAAAAACTACAGCCCGCTGTGGAAATAATTTTAGTTTTCGGGTCAACCGCATTTTTAATGCCCTCCAAAATAGACACGGGGTCCGCCGGGTTGGAAAATAACGCCCAGGTGGAATTTTGGTCTACTTTACTGTCCGCCATAGGGCCAATCACCGCGAGGGTGCGGATTTTTTTCGGCAGCGGTAAAATATTTTTATCATTTTTTAATAACACAATGGAACGCTTGGCAATATCCCGTGCGAGCTTGCGGTGTTTATCCGAAAATATCACCGCCTCGCGCACTTTATTATCCGGCAAATATTTATACGGGTCGTCAAATAACCCTAAGCGGTTTTTAAGCGTTAATATGCGTTTAACAGCATTATTTAATTGCGCTTCAGTAATTTTTTGCTCGGCCAATAAAGCCGGTAAGTGGCTGGTGTAGGCGTTGGCCATCATGTCCATATCCGTACTGGCAACAAAGGCTTTTAACGCTGCGTCTTTTAAATCGCGCACCACACCGTGGGCGATTAATTCTTTAATGGCTTCATAATCCGTTACAACCGGGCCGTTAAATTGCCATTCAGTGCGCAAAATTTGTTGCATTAAAAATGGGTCCATTACCGCAGGTACACCATTTAATGTATTAAATGCACTCATCACCGTGGCGGCGCCTGCGTCCAATGCGGCTTTGTAAGGTGGCAAATACACTTCACGCAGGCTGCGCTCACTCATATCCACCGAGTTATATTCCCGCCCAGCCTCAGGCGCGCCGTAGGCTGCGAAGTGTTTAACCGTGGCCGCGATGGTGTCCGGTGCGGATAAATCATCCCCCTGAAAACCTTTTACACGGGCCTTGGCAATAACAGAGCCTAAGTAGGGGTCTTCCCCTGCGCCTTCAATAATGCGGCCCCAACGCGGGTTGCGGGAAATATCCACCATCGGGGCGAAAGTCCAATTCACACCGGATACCGCTGCTTCTTCAGCGGCCATACGGGCGGATTGGCGAATCAGTTCTAAATCCCAACTGGCCGCTTCAGCCAGGGGTAATGGCGTGGTGGTGCGGTAGCCGTGGATGACATCGGCGGCAATAATAATAGGGATTTTAAGCCGCGATTCTTCCACCGCAATACGCTGTAATTGGCGAATATAATCGGCGTTATTAATATTAAAAAAACCGGCCACTTGGCCTGCTTTAATCATGGCCATGTGTTTTTCAGGGCTTGGCAGCCCTTCAATAACGTCGGTGGCATTTTGCGTGCCGGCAATAATATTTAATTGGCCCGCTTTTTCCTCCGGCGACATTTGTTTGATTAATTCATCAATTTGTTTTTCAGTTAAAGCGATGCTTTGGCTGCTGAGGGATAACAAGGCACCAAGGCTCAGTGCGCGTAAAAAAAGGTGGATCATGAATTATCTCGTAATGGCATCTCGCCATGTGGGTGAATATATAGGTAAGCTTGCGACAACCCCTATCTCAAACTAAAGCACTCCGCTGCCAGGATGACAAGTTTATGCACCATTTCATCAAGGCAGCCTGCTGCGGCGCGTTTATTATCCCGCATTGGCCGAAAGCGGTGTTAACCCTATTGGCCAAACTATGATGCTCTCCCTCCCCACCCCCAAAGAACACGCGGATTTTGCCCTGCTCACCAGCCCAGAGGGTGAATTTTGGCTGGCCTACGAACTAGAACGAGATTTTTTATCCGCCCCCAGGTGTTTTGCCGTACTCAACGGAAGTTTGGGGGCAGAAGGGCAAATGGCCTGGCTGCAACCGGCGCAAGAGCCTGCGGAAGATTTTTTAGTGTTCGACAATGGCCTGTATTTTTTGAGTTTAAGCAACGCGCAGCAGGAATTAAGGCTTGCAGCCTGCACGCTTAAATTGATTGAAACGCTGTACCACCAGCAAGGCCCGCAAGCAGCACTTTTGACGAGCTTAAATCGGATAGAGGGATAACGCCCAATTTTTGCGCGCGTCGGTTTCTAGGTGAAACCGTTTGGGCTATGCTGCACTACACCGCTACTGACTCAGCATCCTCGGCTACTTAAAATAAATCGGCTACTTAAAATAAAAATAATGAACTTTCCTCATTTTGCTTTACTGGCACTCACAGGTTTTTTGTTTTCCAACACAGCGCTCAGCAGTGACGCGCCTATTGTGGAGTGCCAAACATTCCAGTGGTCACTGGACGACATGGCCAAATTTAAACAAAACCAATTTCCCGCTGATTTTTATCGGCCTTTTGTCGGTAAAAAAATCCGCACGCTGCGCATTGAAACCGGCCAAGTATTTGATAAAAACAACCCCAAAGAAAATAATTGGTTATACCGTAGTTTGGATGCGCTACACATTAACACCCGGCCCAACGTTATTGCCCAACAATTATTATTCCGTGAAGGGGAATTATTAGATGAAAATAAAGTGCGCGAATCCGCACGCATTTTGCGTACACGCGGTTATTTAGCCAGCGCGTTTATCATGCCCGAAACCCTGTGCGGGCAGGAAATTGATTTGGTGGTGATAACACGCGACACCTGGAGCACCGAACCGGATACCAGCATCAGCCGCAGCGGCGGCGAAAGTAAATCCGGTTTTGGTTTCAGCGAAGGTAATTTATTAGGTTATGGCAATGAATTAGCCATTGGCTACGAAAAAGTGGGCGAACGCACTGCTATTAATTACGACTTCAGCAGCCCACATATTTTTAATTCGCATTATTACGCGCACTTAGCCTATGCGGATAAAAGTGATGGAATAGATAAAATTGTTGAACTCTCCAAACCGTTTTACTCCTTGCAAACACGCTATGGCTATGGTTTTAGCAGCGAAAATATTACCGAAGCGGAAATAGTACGCTTTGGCGGCTTGCAACGCACCTCGTATATTCACAGCCGCGAACGCCACGAAATTTACGCAGGCAAGGCAGTTTCTATCACACCCAAATCCACCACGCGGCTATTGGCCGGTTACTCGATGGATGAGGACGAATACAGCGCAACTTTCGCCACTAAAACACCCTTGCCAAACTATGAAATTAACCGTTATCCCTGGCTGGCCGTGCGCAAAATTGAAAACCATTTTGGTGCGTTTAAAAACCTACAACAAATACAACGCGT
>JBEGTZ010000192.1:0-11866 GCA_041179125.1 Pseudomonadota bacterium
CGGTTCATTATCCTTAAATAAACCAACAGTTTTTTGACACATTCACGCTTTTTTGGGGAATTTTGTCCTCTGAATGAATTCCAAGGTCTATGCTTGGAATAGGAACCGCACTATCCCACGCCATTTAGTCATAACCGAGGAGTACTCTATGACCATTTTTAGTCATTACCGTGAACGTTATGCTTCAACACAAAAAGAAGAATTGAGTATTCAAGAATACCTTGAGCTTTGCAAAACAGATCCTTCTGTTTACGCCTCGGCAGCAGAGCGCATGTTGTTGGCCATTGGCGAACCTGAACTGGTGGATACATCCCGGCACCCACGCTTAAGCCGCATATTTTCCAACAAAATTATCAAACACTACCAAGCGTTCGAAGATTTTTATGGCATGGACGAAGCCATCGAACAAATTGTGTCGTTTTTCAAACACGCAGCACAGGGCTTGGAAGAGAAAAAACAAATTTTATACTTGTTAGGCCCCGTGGGTGGTGGTAAATCATCGCTGGCGGAAAAACTTAAAGCATTAATGGAAAAACAACCTATTTATTGCTTAAAAGGTTCGCCCGTATTTGAATCGCCATTAGGATTATTTGATCCCAATGAAGACGGTGTCATTCTGCGAGAAGACTACGGCATTCCGCTGCGTTACCTTAAAAGTATTATGTCCCCCTGGGCGGTAAAACGATTGCACGAATATGGCGGGGATATCAGCCAATTTAAAGTGATTAAAATGTACCCCTCAATATTGGACCAAGTGGCGATTTCAAAAACCGAACCGGGGGATGAAAACAACCAAGATATTTCCAGCTTGGTGGGCAAAGTGGATATTCGCAAACTCGAAGAATTCCCACAAAACGACCCAGATGCCTATAGTTTTTCCGGTGGATTATGCCGTTCCAACCAAGGCATTATGGAATTTGTGGAAATGTTTAAAGCACCCATTAAAGTGCTGCACCCATTATTAACCGCAACTCAAGAAGGCAATTACAATTCCACTGAAGGCTTGGGCGCGATACCGTTTGACGGCACAATTCTGGCGCACTCCAATGAATCAGAATGGCAAACCTTCCGCAACAATAAAAACAATGAAGCTTTTATCGACCGTGTATACATTGTTAAAGTCCCCTATTGTTTGCGCGTTTCTGAAGAAATACATATTTACGAAAAATTACTGCAAAACAGTTCTTTGCGCTTGGCTCCTTGTGCGCCAGACACTTTAAAAATGTTGGCGCAATTTGCTGTTTTATCGCGTTTAAAAGCCCCCGAGAACTCTAATTTATTGTCAAAAATGCGTGTTTATGACGGTGAAAACCTCAAAGACACTGACCCTAAGGCTAAATCACAGCAAGAATATAAAGATGCTGCTGGTGTGGATGAGGGCATGAATGGGTTGTCCACACGCTTCGCCTTTAAAATTCTCTCCAAAGTATTTAATTTCGACCCGACAGAAGTTGCGGCAAACCCTGTGCATTTACTTTATGTGTTAGAGCAGCAAATTGAGCAGGAGCAATTCCCAGAAGAGCGCGCAGGCCGATATGTGGGCTTTCTGAAAGAATACCTGGCGCCGCGTTATGTGGAATTTATCGGTAAAGAAATTCAAACCGCCTATTTGGAATCCTACGCTGAATACGGCCAAAACATTTTTGATCGCTATGTGGTTTATGCAGATTTTTGGATCCAAGATCAAGAATACCGAGACCCTGAAACCGGCGAAATATTAAACCGAGCGGCCATTAACGAAGAGCTTGAAAAAATCGAAAAACCCGCAGGTATTAGCAACCCCAAAGACTTCCGTAATGAAATTGTTAATTTTGTATTGCGTGCGCGGGCCAATAATAATGGCAATAACCCGGTGTGGAACAGTTATGAAAAACTGCGCGTGGTAATTGAGAAAAAAATGTTCTCCAATACTGAAGAATTGTTGCCCGTAATTTCATTTAACACCAAGTCCTCCAAAGAAGACCAAAAGAAACACCAGGATTTTGTCGCCCGCATGGTGGAGCGCGGTTATACCGAAAAACAAGTGCGTTTATTATCTGAGTGGTACTTGCGCGTGCGCAAGTCGCAGTAATTCTGGTCGTGTGATGGTTTGTTTTGTATCGCAAGGAAGCGTTTGTCTCAGGCTTTTCAAAACTAAATAAAACACAAGCCAAAAAACCTAACCAAAAAACCTAATTAGGAGAGCTGCGTGAGCTACGTCGTAGATCGCAGATTAAATGCCAAAAATAAAAGCACAGTTAATAGGCAGCGTTTTTTAGATCGCTACCGCGATCATATTAAAAAAGCGGTGCAGCAGGCGGTTGATAAGCGTTCGATTAAAGATATTGAATCTGGAGAGCAAATTAGTATTCCCTCCCGAGATATTAGCGAGCCGAATTTTCATCATGGTCAGGGTGGGATACGCAATCGAGTATTGCCTGGAAATAAAGACTTTATTACCGGAGATAAAATTCAACGCCCAGAAAGCGGTGGTGGTTCTGGCAGTGGTAAAGGCGACGCCTCGGACTCAGGGGAGGGTGATGATGAGTTTGTATTTCAGATTACCCAGGAAGAATTTTTAAACTATATGTTTGAAGATTTGGAATTGCCCAATTTGGTCAAACGGCAATTGGCCGGTGGAACAGAGTTTAAATACCACCGTGCAGGTATCGCCAATGAAGGCAACCCCGGCAAAGTTAATATAGTGCGTTCACTGCGTGCTGCGAATGCACGGCGCATGGCGTTAACCGGGCAAAAACGCAAACAATTGCGCGCCCATGAGGAGGAGCTGGCCGCTTTAGCGGAAGACGATGATGCATTAATAACGGCCCGCCGCCGCGAGCTTGAGCAATTAATTGCCAGTCTTAAATCGCGTATTAAACGCGTGCCCTGGTTGGATGATTTTGATCTTAAATACAATTTACAAGTAAAACACCCTGTGCCTAGCTCCAAGGCTGTGATGTTTTGTGTGATGGATGTTTCAGGCTCTATGGACCAGGCCACTAAAGATGTGGCCAAGCGCTTTTTCTTGTTGTTGTATTTATTTTTGCAGCGCAATTATGGACATACGGAGGTGGTATTTATTCGCCACCATACCAGCGCTAAAGAAGTGGATGAACAGGAGTTTTTTTATAGCCGCGAAACGGGCGGCACGATTGTTTCCAGTGCGTTACGGTTAATGGATGAAACCATTGATGCGCGCTTTCCTACCTCTGAGTGGAATATATATTGTGCGCAGGCGTCCGATGGTGACAATTGGAATGATGATTCTTCAGTGTGTTTTAAAATGCTGAGTGAGCAAATCATGCAAAAAGTGCAGTATTTTTCTTATATCGAAATTACGCCGCGTGATCATCAAGCCCTATGGCGTTCTTACGAGCAGGTGGAAGATATGTTCCCTGATACTTTTGCCATGCGTCAAATACAATCCCTGGCGGATATTTATCCGGTTTTTCGTGATTTATTTCAGAAAAAGGCAGCTTAATTATGGAAAAAAATCCCATTTCTACCGGTTCGGAATGGAGTTTTGAGTTAATTGAGGCCTACGACAAAGCGATTGCCGCAGTGGCAAAAGAATATCGTTTGGATACATATCCGAATCAAATCGAAATTATCAGTTCCGAGCAGATGATGGATGCGTATGCCTCTGTGGGTATGCCGTTGGGGTATCATCACTGGTCTTACGGTAAGCAATTTTTAAATGTGGAAAAATCTTACCGGCGCGGGCAGATGGGGCTTGCTTACGAAATTGTAATTAATTCAAACCCGTGTATTGCCTACCTCATGGAAGAAAATACCATGATGATGCAGGCGTTAGTGATCGCCCATGCCTGTTATGGGCACAATTCATTTTTTAAGGGTAATTATTTGTTCCGCGCCTGGACGGACGCCTCATCCATTATTGATTATTTGGTGTTTGCAAAAAATTATATCTCCCAGTGTGAGGAAAAACATGGTGTTGCCGCAGTGGAAGCTATTTTGGATTCCTGCCACGCTATTATGAATTATGGTGTGGATCGGTATCAGCGCCCTTATCCTATTTCGGCCCATAAAGAACAGGCGCGACAAAAAGAGCGTGAAGAGTATTTGCAGCGCCAGGTTAACGATTTATGGCGCACCATTCCTGCGGATGAGCAAAAAAAGAATCAGCAGAAAAAAATTCGCTTCCCAGAAGAACCCCAAGAAAATTTATTGTATTTTTTTGAAAAACATGCGCCCTTGTTGGAACCTTGGCAGCGTGAAGTGGTGCGTATTGTGCGCAAAATTGCACAGTATTTTTACCCGCAACGCCAAACCCAGGTGATGAATGAAGGTTGGGCGACTTTTTGGCATTACACTTTAATTAATACTTTGTATGACCGTGGGCAGGTCACGGATGGGTTTTTGCTGGAATTTATGCAGTCGCATACCAGTGTTATTTTTCAGCCGCCTTATAATGCCAAATATTACAACGGCATAAACCCTTATGCGTTAGGGTTTTCTATGATGCAGGATATTCGCCGTATTTGTGAAAACCCCACCGAAGAAGACCGCCACTGGTTTCCGGATATTGCTGGTAGCGATTGGGTTTCGACCTTGGATTTTGCTATGCGTAATTTTAAGGATGAAAGTTTTATTTTGCAGTTTTTATCGCCAAAGGTGATGCGCGATTTAAAATTATTTTGCATTTTGGATGACGACCGCAGCAACTCAATTGATGTTACGGCTATCCATAATGAGTCTGGTTATAGAGCCGTGCGGGAAGCGCTTTCTGCGCAATATAATTTAGGTAATCGGGAACCGAATATTCAGGTATTTAGTGTAGATGTGCGCGGGGATCGCTCACTTACGTTGCAACATATCCAACACAACCGCCAACCCTTAGATGCTTCTGCGCAGGAGGTGCTGAAGCATATTCATAGGCTTTGGGGGTTTGATGTGAAATTGGATTCCCTTTGGAATGGCGAGGTGGTGCAGAGTTATCAGTGTGCTACGGAGGCTGAGGCTTAACCTGGAGTCCTCAGTTGAATCACCAAAGTCTGCGCAAGTTCTTGGTACGTCTAGCAAAAATTAAAAATTTTGAACAATCAATAAGGTTGCACTTTATTTTTTAACTTTCACTATTCGTACCAATTACTAACACAGCTTTTTGGTGCTCAACTGAGGTTTCTAGGATCAAACCCTTCCTCCGACGCCTTTAAACTTTTCAACAAAATCGGTAATTTTTTGAAACACGCTCTGCTTCTTGGTCAAGTATTGCGGGTTTAATGGGCTCATTTTGGGCAATATGGTATTGAGTTCGGTGCCTGCGTCGCTGGCATACTCGCGTTTGAGCGAGGTGGTGATATACCGCAGGGCTTCTTCCTTATTTAAGTTTTCCGCATCGATTAGCTCTTCAGCCTCTCGTTGTTGTTCTGCTTGGGCAAAGGCGAAAAACGCTTCTATAACACTGGCTTTGTCACCGATCTGATCCAAGTCGGTTTGATTGATAAAGTCTACCAATAGGCCTTCTTTAGCCCGGTTGCCGAGACTTGCGCGAATAACTCTACGCACTTCTTCGACTAATTCAGCTTTGCTCGCTGTCTTTTTATGGTGGTCGAAAATCAACCCTAGGATATAGTCCAGATTAATTTCCTGGGATTTGAGCAAATCGATCTCGAATACCACATCATCCCAATCAATGGTGGATTTTTCCTTCTGCTCTGCGGTTTTTTGACGACGTTGCCAGTCGCGAATATCGTTGTAGGAGGACCGGTAGTCTTGAATTTTGCGTTCAGCAGGAAGGCGAATGGCTTGTAACTCGGCTAGTTTCACATCATCTAAATAATGCTCGGCTTTAAACGCCTCAACTGCGGTTGGGTCTGTAATATCTAAGTCTTGCAATGCTTTTAAGCTGGCAAATTCATCATAGTTTTGCAGCACGTTTTCTACGCGCAGGTATTCGCCAAACAACTTCACAAACGCCTTTTTATCGGACTCTTTTTCAATTGTTGTCGGATCGGGGAAACGCTGTTCTAACTCTTGCACCACGTCCATAAAACCGCGCCGCGCTTCGCCGGTTAAGGTATCGGTAAAACCTTCCATGTATTCGTTGTAGCTCTTTTCCAGCACTATATTCTTGGTGTTTTTATCACCAAACAGCGTGATGGCGTCGATGGTTGCCTGTTCTAAGTCGCGAAAGGTAACAATGTTGCCGAAGGTTTTGGTGGAATCATAGATCCGATTGGTGCGCGAGTAGGCCTGCATTAAACCGTGAAACCGCAGGTTTTTATCCACAAATAAAGTGTTGAGCGTGGGCGCATCAAAGCCGGTGAGAAACATACCCACCACTATTAATAGATCTATTTCTTTGGCCTTAACCTGCTTGGCTAAGTCCCGATAATAATTCTGGAATCCATTGCTGTCGGTACTAAAATTGGTTTTAAAGAAGGCGTTGTAGTCGCCAATTGCCGCGTCTAAAAATTCTTTCGCGCTGCTGTTCATGGCCGAGACATCGAAGGACTCATCGGCAATATCGCCAACGGCATCTTGCTCTTCATTGGCGGCGAATGAAAAAATCGTGGCTATTTTGAGTGGTTTGTTCTTATCTTTATATAAAGGTTCTGCCTGTAGTTTGTTGAGTGATTCATAATAAAACTTGGCGGCCTCTACACTGCTAACGGCGAACATGGCATTAAAACCCTTGGCGTTTGGGTGTAAACGATGGGTTTTTTGGCGGCAAGTGTTGAGGATGTATTGGGATATTTCGCGGATACGCTCTGGGTGAAGCAGGGCTTCTTTATTCTCTGCCGCTGACAGCTTTTTCTCATCGCGCTCGCTTTCAATGGCTTTAAACTGAGGGCGCACGTCATTGTAATCAACTTTAAATTTGAGCACCTTTTCATCGCGAATAGCATCCGTAATTACATAAGAATGCAATTCACGGCCAAACACGCTGGCTGTAGTTTCGGCCCCCAATGCGTTTTGCGGGAAAATAGGCGTACCCGTAAAGCCAAATTGGTAGAACCGCTTAAATTTCTTTTGTAGGTTCTTCTGCGCTTCACCAAACTGGCTGCGGTGGCATTCGTCAAAAATAAATACCACTTGTTTGTTATAAATAGGCAAGTCGCCTTCGCTTTTCATCAGGTTGTTAAGCTTTTGAATGGTAGTGACAATAATTTTGTTGTCATCTTTATCTAGGTTGCGTTTGAGCCCTGCTGTACTGTCGGAGCCATTTACGCTGTCCGGCGAAAAGCGCTGGTATTCCCGCATGGTCTGGTAATCCAAGTCTTTGCGGTCCACCACAAAAAATACTTTATCGATAAATGGCAATTCAGTAGCCAAG
Organism: Pseudomonadota bacterium; assembly: GCA_041179125.1. Lineage (GTDB taxonomy): Bacteria > Pseudomonadota > Gammaproteobacteria > Pseudomonadales > Cellvibrionaceae > CAMCXE01. The sequence goes on from JBEGTZ010000192.1 coordinate 7,283, forward strand.
CGCGCCGCTTTAAAACTGGTGAGGGTTTTGCCAGAGCCGGTGGTATGCCAGATATAACCGCCAGCCTCAGGCTTGCTCCAGTATTTGGCGTTATAAGCGCTTTCAATCTTCCATAACAGGCGTTCGGTGGCCGCTATTTGATAGGGGCGCATGATCAATAAGGTATCGCTGACATCAAATACTGAGTAATGCAGCAAAACATTAAGCAGCGTATTTTTTTGGAAAAACGTGGCCGTGAAATCTTTTAAGTCTTTGATCAACAGGTTGTCGGCCTGGGCCCAATTCATGGTGAAATCGAAGCTGTTTTTATTGCGTGCCGTGGTATTGGCAAAATAACGGCTGTCGGTGCCGTTGGAAACGACAAATAGCTGCAAATACTTGTACAGCGATTGCTCACTGTTAAAACTCTCTTTGCTGTAGCGATGCACCTGATTAAAGGCTTCCCGTATGGCCACACCGCGCTTTTTCAGCTCCACGTGCACCAGCGGTAAGCCATTCACCAGAACTGTCACATCGTAGCGGTTGGCGTGGCTGCCGGCCTGCTCAAACTGTTTGATCACCTGTACTTTATTGCGCGCAACGTTCTTTTTATCTAGCAGATAGATGTTTTTAATACGGCCATCATCAAATACAAAGTCGTGAATATAGTCGTGATGGATCTTGCGGGTTTTATCCACAATGGAGTCGCTGGGCTTATCTAAATAGGTTTCGACAAAACGCCCCCACTCACCTTCGGCAAATTGCACATTATTCAAGGTTTGCAATTGCTCGCGCACATTGGCCAGCATGGCCGCCGGATTATTCACGTTCGGCAGGTACTCATAGCCCTGGTTCTGCAAATCCTGAATAAACTCGCGCTCTAAATCGCCTTCGCTCTGGTAGGTTTCTTTAACCTCCCATTCTCTTTTGTAGCGCTCTAAAACAATAAAGTTATTGGATTCAGCGATAGTTTGGTAGTCGCTCACAGATGAACCTCCCAATGTCCGGTTTTATCAGAACCTATGCGTTTAATGGTTCCTGTTTGTTGTAGTTTGGCTAAGGCGCGGCCAATGGTGCGAAGATCTCTACCTAGCACATCGGCCAGTTGTTGCCGCGTAATCTGAGTATTGTGTTGAATTAACACCAAAATCGCATCCGGGGTTTTAAGCTCTGCGATATTTACAGGGGCGTTTACAGGGGCGTTTACAGGGGCGTTTTGAGCCAAGGTTTGGGCAATTACCGATAGCATGAAATGAATAAACGGCGTGTTATCAGCGTGCTGATCGGCCTGCTCAAGCGCTTGATAATAGTCATGCTGATTATCTTTAATCACGCTTTCAAGTGGCAGCGACAAAAACAGAGGGTGCCATTGCGACAAAATCAGCGTTTGCCAAAGCCGCCCCATACGGCCATTACCATCCGTAAAGGGGTGGATAAATTCAAATTCATAGTGAAACACACTGCTGGTGATTAACGGATGTTCTTTTGCCTGTGTTAACCACTGGGCCAGCTCAGCCATTAACCCCGATACCTGATGTGCCGGTGGGGCAACATGATGCACCACGCCCGCTTTATGAATACCCACCGCATTGCTGCGAAATGCACCTGCATTTACCAACATATCGCGCATGATCAATCCATGGGCGGCGAGTAAATCGTTGATGTTATCCGGCTTAAAACCGGGCAGTGCATCGTAAGCCGCAATGGCGCCTTTTACCTCGGCCAATTCGCGTGTACTGCCCAGCACAGGCTTGCCATCCACAATCGCCGTTACCTGTTCTTCGCTTAAGGTATTACCTTCAATCGCCAGCGTGCCTGTAATGGTTTTAATGCGATTTTGTTTGCGTAACTGTGGCGAGCTGTTTAATGCGCTCGCATCCAGCCTGCCCACCTGCAGGCTGATATCCGCCACCAAATTCAAAATCTCGGTGGTAATGGTGAACGGGGGTTTATAGCTCATCGTTATTTTTAACCCTTTTTTGCAGCTGCACCTGTATTGCGCCCTGTTTGCTCACCACTTGTTTGCCGGTTACCGCTTCCAATTTTAATGCAGCCTCTTTGGCAACACCGCCACCGCGCCTGGCGACATTTTCATGCTCTGTAAAATTTTGCGGGTTAACCGCTTCTGAAATTTCTTTGGTGGATAATTCGGCCAGCATGTTCATCACCAGTTCTGTGTTATCAGAATCCATGCGTCTAATGGTTACTTGGCCATTATCCATTTGTTTGTTCCTGCGTCCAAAAGCCATAGTTACTTTTTAAATGCTCAAGCAATAGTTTGACAGTCGCTTTCTCGGCAGGTGTTGGCTCGGCAACGGTTTCATGCGATAGCGTGCTGTGGCTGGTAAAATTGATAATTCTGCTCAGGTAGAGCTGTTTATCATCTGGCAATAGTTCCGACCACTGTGGGTAACCCAGAAAACTGGCGGTTTTCTCGTAAAGATTGCGTAGCAAGGTAAAGTGATATTTTTCAACTTTGTTTTCAGCAATGGCCTGTTCTATGGTGTGCTTTAAATACAGATGGTAGGAAAAGCTTTTATTGGAATCACCTTGTTTTTCACTCAACGCAAAGGTGCCATCGTCAAAACGCTCCAATAAAAAGCAGGCCTTAGGTTTTAGCTCGTTATAGAGTACGTTATAAAACAAGGGGCTGTGGGTTGTGATAATGAATTTTAGGTCAGATTGGCTGGATTTAATTAGGCTCGCCAAGTTAACGGCCAATTCAATTAGATGGTTCTCGTCCAGTGAGCTGACCGGGTCGTCAATAAACACATATTCCAACTGATCAAAATCATTGGTTTCCCGCTCGGTAGGGTCTGGGATATTTAGAATGCTGACGACTTGCTCAAGCAATGTATAAAAAATACTCCAGATAAAATTACTTTCCTCGCCCTTGGAAATCTTCAAATTGCCTGAATGTTCATCGTCACCGCGCTCCAGGGAGAAAGTCACCTCTGAAAAGGCTTTGACTCTAGTCTCATTGTTGTCGCTGTTTTTGATTGTGTATTCTTCGTTAAACCTGGGCGTTAACTTGGCACTGGCATAGCGCTGGAAGTTTGCAATGATATTGCGATCCTGGCCCTGGTCTTGCAAAATCCAATCGGTAAAAGTATTGGGTTGAATTCTCAGTTTTGGCTCAGCATCAGCAGTTAAGTCGTTGTCCCAATAAAACAGATCCTCGGTGAAGGCGTTGTAATAAAGCATTTTTTCTCGTGCCGATGAAAATTCTCCTTCCTCGCCGTCAATTTCCGACGCGATAAGCTGCTTAAATTCGCGTGATAAGCGGGTTTTTCCAGTGCCATTAAAGGCATAGATAAGCTGCACCTTCGGAACCTGATTAATTATCTCAACTTCAGTCGTTTTTTTATTCTTAACTTTTCTTGGAGCGCTCAATTGCTGAGCGATTTCCGTTAACGTCTTGCTCATAATATGCTCCCGGTCATTCCGCGCGTTATCGCGGAATCCATGCCGCCGTTGTTATAGATGCTGCGACTCCGCGCAGCATGACGGTATGGAGTCATCAAGCAGCTACCTCTGAATTTGGCTTTGGAAAACTCAGCAGCAAATCGCGGTAATACTCGTATTGTTTTTGGCGCAGTTCAATTTCGCGGGGTAAGCCTTCGGTGATGGAATTGGTTAGTGTATTGAATTTTTCTAAGATTAAAGCGATACGGGCCTGATCTTCTGGTTTTTTGGGCAGTGGAAAGCGGTATTCCATTATTCTATCTTTATTCCCTCGCGGCATTTTTGCTCCCTTGGCGTGCTGCATGTTGTATTCAAAGAATTTCTCATCAGCTAAAACTTGGTAAAGGTATTTAGCATTAACGCTATTGTCGTTTAGGCGGATTACAAGAACATCGCCGTTTGTGCCGCCAATTCGATCTGCCTGCCATATTTTCTTTAGGTAGGGACGAATATTTCCAATCAAAATATCGCCTTCGCGATACTCGGTTGAATTACCTGATGTCGGCACGAAATCTGACTCTTTTTTTCCTGCTCGATTTTGCAGCAGATTATCTACGCCCACATAGTTCGTTTTATCCAACTTATCAAAGCTAATGCGAGTTTTTGAGTAGTCCGCAACTTCCCCCAATGTCTTCCACTCCACTTCCCCCTCTTCAAAACTCAACAACTTATCCCGATAGTAGTTATATTGTTTTTTGCGGGCGGTAAGCTCGGCGGTAAGCTCGGCGGTGTGGGCGGTAAATGCGTCCAAAATGCGGATGATTTCGGCCTGGATTTCGAGGGATTTTTTTGGGCTTTGTGGGCAGGGGATGGGGATTTGAAGTTTTTCAATATTCTCTGCCTTTAGGTACCCTTGACCTGAATTATTTTTTACCGAATGGAAATAGCTTTTCATTTTCGGCGAGTCAAAGAAGTGCAAAAAATAGTTAATGCTTATTAAATTGTTATTTAAGCGCACTAAATACATATTCTGGCCGTAAAATTCTAAATCCGATTCTTTGACTTTTGCTATTTCTCCAATAGTGCCAATCATACTTATCAGAATATCGCCTGCAAGAATCGGCCTATTTCTGCATAGGTTTAAATAATCTGTACGCGAAATAAATTTCACTTTTTCAAAGTCAATATTGCCGCCTCTAA
>JBEGTZ010000193.1:0-25408 GCA_041179125.1 Pseudomonadota bacterium
CGCTGAAGGCTCTTAAATCCGCTGAAGGCTCTTAAATCCGCTGAAGGCTCTTAAATCCGCTGAAGGCTCTTAAATCCGCTGAAGGCTCTTAACCCCGCTGAAGGCTCTTAACCCCGCTGAAGGCTCCTAAATCCGCTGAAGGCTCTTACCCCCCAATTCATTTAAACAATCAAGGCGCGATGAATCGCGCCCCTACGAGGGTGACTGTATTTTTAACCTAAAACCCTCAGTTAACCCCGCCCCTGCCGATTTAAAAAATACACCAGCGACAACATAATCGGCACTTCCACCAAAACCCCCACCACGGTTGCAAGGGCTGCGCCGGAATTAAGCCCGAACAAACCAATCGCCACGGCCACTGCCAGTTCGAAAAAATTCGACGTGCCAATTAAGCAGGCGGGGGCGCTGATGGATAACGGCAAACGCAATGAGCGCGCACCAAACCAACACAGTGCAAAAACGCCGTAGGTTTGCAAGGCCAATGGGATGGCAATCAGCGCAATAATTAACGGTTGTTGGGCAATGGCATTAGCCTGTAAGGCGAACAACAATAAAACCGTACCAATTAATGCCGTCACAGAAAGCGGTTTTAGTTTTAAACAAAAGGCGTCGATACGGGCGGGTGTCACCAGCAACCGGCGGCTGGCCATGCCTGCCAATAGGGGCAGCAATACGTATAAAACAATAGAAAGAATCAGCGTATCCCAAGGTATTTGAATATTGCTCAGCCCCATTAAAAAGCCAGCAATCGGTGCGTAGGCAAATAACATGATGACATCGTTAACGCCCACCTGTAGCAGGGTGTAATTGGCATCCCCGCGCGTTAATTGGCTCCACACAAATACCATCGCCGTGCAGGGGGCAACGCCCAATAAAATCAAACCGGCCAGGTAATCAGCGGCTTGTTCTGGTGTGATCAGGCTTTTATACAGCCAAAAGAAAAACACACTGCCCAGCGCCCAAAGGCTAAAGGGTTTCACCAGCCAATTAACACCGAGCGTTAGCATCAAACCCTGGCGGTGCTCGCGCCGCAGCTCAATGGCGGAAAAATTAATTTGCACCATCATGGGGTAAATCATCAGCCAAATGAGTACCGCCACCACCAGGTTAATCCTGGCCACGGTACATTCGGCTATCGCTTCAAACCACAGCGGTTGCCACAAGCCAAAACCCACGCCCCCGATCATCGCCAAGGCAACCCACAGGCTTAAATAACGCTCAAAAATGCCCATTAGGCCACCTGCTCAACCAGTGTTTTTATGGCTTCTAGTAGTTCTGCACCTTTTAGGTTGCGCGCTTTAAGGGCTAATAATACTTCCGTGCGGGCGGTAATTTGCGCCATGCAATGGTGAAACGCCTCCGCTTCGTTTTCAGTTAATTTGGAGGGATCCACCAACCCCCAATGCAAGCGCAGGCTGTTACCCATCCATACGGGGCAGGTTTCTGATGCTGCGCTGTCACATAAAGTAATGACCACATCCGGGTTGAGGTCTGCGTATACATCCCAGGATTTACTGCTTAACCCCTCAATGGGGATTCCCGCTTCAGCCAAGTATTTTAATGTTAGCGGGTGAACCGCCCCGGCAGGCGCACTACCGGCGCTAAACGCCTGTAATTCACCTGCGCCCAGATGATTGGTAATGGCCTCAGAGAGAATACTGCGGCAGCGGTTGTGTGTGCAGATGAATATAAGTTTCATAACAAGCCTATATATGATTTAGCAGATGTTATGGCCGCCACAGGTGGCAGCCGTTGAAGGGTTAGCGACTTCCAAATCGGGCACACCAAAGGCTGCCTGCTGAATAATTTGGAACGCCCATGCAGGCATCTGTGGATTCAAACGGTAATAAACCCACAAGCCCTGCTTACGTGTGCCGAGCAGATTGGCGCGTTTTAACAGCGCCAAATGGCGGCTCATCTTCGGTTGGCTCACCGCCAACACGCTATGTAAATCACACACACATAACTCGCCGCGCTGCTGCAACAACAAAACACAGGCTAAACGCGTTGGGTCTGCGAGGGCTTTAAACAGTTCTAGGGTATTCATTGTGGATTCTGGCTGGGTGTATTGCGGCGGCACTATATATGCCATTTCATATTTAAAGCAATGCCCAATAGGATCGGATTAACCATGACCGCTCGGGTTAATCAAGGCTGTTAAACCTAAAAACCTCAGTTGAACGCTACTGCGAACGCCTAACACTTGAATGTGCAGTGTTTTTTGCTGAATTTTGGCTCCGCAGTGGTGACTACCGCTTTCACCAAAATTCAGCAAAAAACGCCGCACATTCGGCGTCTTAGTCGCTTTCACTACGAGTTCAACTGAGGTTTTTAGGTTAAAACCAAGCACCGTTCGACACAAACCCCGCCGCGCCAGCTATGCGCGCGTTTCCGATACGTAAAAAATACACCGCAAAACCTACACATTTTGCGCAGCCAGCACCCAACCGCACTGGTATACTGGCCGCTTTTTTGCCCAGGCCAACACCATGTCCGAAACCCTGTCCGTCACCGAATACATGACCTCACTAGGCCAACAAGCGCGTAGTGCATCCCGTGTTATGTCCGCCGCCGACACGGCCACAAAAAACCGTGCATTACTCGCCATTGCCGATGCCCTTGAAGCTCAACGCGCTGAATTAAAAGCGGCCAACGCCTTGGATATGCAGCGCGGTCGCAGCAATGGCCTGGATGCCGCCCTGCTGGATCGCTTAGAACTTAACGACAAAACCATTAACAGCATGATCGAAGGCCTGCGCCAAGTGGCCGCACTGGCCGACCCCATCGGCGCCATCACCGATATGAACTGGCGCCCCAGCGGCATTCAAGTGGGCAAAATGCGTGTGCCTTTGGGCGTGGTGGGCATCATTTACGAATCCCGCCCCAACGTCACCATCGACGCCGCCAGCCTGTGTTTAAAAAGCGGTAACGCAGCCATTTTGCGCGGCGGCAGCGAAGCCATCGACTCCAACCGCGCAGTAGCCCAATGCATCGCCCAAGGCTTAGCGGCGGCGGGCCTGCCGGAAGCCGCCGTACAAGTGGTCAACACCACCGACCGCGCCGCCGTGGGCGCATTAATTACCATGCCCGAATACGTTGATGTCATAGTCCCACGCGGTGGCCGCTCGTTAATCGAGCGCATCAGCAATGAGGCGCGAGTGCCGGTTATCAAACACTTAGATGGCATTTGCCACGTCTACATCGACGCCGCAGCCGACTTAACCTGCGCCTTTAACATCGCCTTGAACGCCAAAACCCACCGCTACGGCGTGTGTAACGCGATGGAAACCCTCCTGGTGGAGCGCTCAATCGCAGGGGAAATTCTGCCCCGCTTAGCGGCAGCCTTCGCAGAAAAATCCGTCGAACTGCGCGGCTGTGCAGCCACATGCGCATTAATAGAAGCCATACCCGCCACAGAAGAAGACTGGCGTACAGAATATTTGGCCCCTGTTCTAGCCATCAAAATAGTAGAAGGCCTAGACGAGGCCATCGAGCACATCAACACCTATTCATCCCAGCACACCGACAGCATCATCACGGAAAACCACACCAAAGCGATGCGTTTCCTGCGCGAGGTGGATTCCGCAAGCGTCATGATTAACGCCTCCACACGTTTTGCCGATGGTTTTGAGTACGGCCTGGGCGCCGAAATTGGAATTTCCACCGACAAAATTCACGCACGCGGCCCAGTGGGCTTAGAAGGCTTAACCAGCCAGAAATGGATTGTCTTCGGCAGCGGCCAGGTGCGGCAATAAGTGACGTCATCTAAATCGCCGTTGTTGGTATACGGTGGCAGCTTCGACCCCATCCACAACGGCCATCTGGCCGCCTTTTGGCAGGCAGCTGCCGCACTGGGCGCGGTTGAAGCACGCCTGCTGCCGTGTTTTATCTCCCCCCTAAAAGAGCGTGTTTTTAGCACGCCCGCCCAGCGCTGCCAGTTGTTACAGCTGGTGGTGGATGCCCTAAACACACGCTCTAGCGGTACCCAATTCAGCCTGGACCTGCGGGAATTAGCCGTTGCAGAACCCAGCTTTACCTGGCGCACGCTGGCGGCATTACGGGCGGAAGAAGGCGCCTTTCGCCCAATTATTTGGCTGATGGGTATGGATGCCTGGCAACACCTGACACAATGGCAACACTGGCAGCAATTAACCGACTACGCCCATCTATTAATTGCCCTGCGGCCCGGCCCCAAACCCAGCCTCAGCGCAGAACAACTCGCCTGGGCCGCGCCGCGCATACGCACCACCACGGAATTATCACAAAGCCCCGCAGGCGGTATTAGCCAAATGAACAACGCTGAACTGGCCATCGCCGCCAGTGACATCCGCCAACAGATAACCCAGGGCTTACGCCCGGTGGGTTTGTTGCCGGAGGCGGTGGAACAGTGGATTTTCCAACACAACCTTTATGTTAACCCTCCTCAAACCGACACCTTATGACAACACTAAATGAAGTAATCACCACCGCCTTAGAAAACGTAAAAGGCCAAAAAATCGTCAACCTCAACGTGCGGGATTTATCCGACGTTACGGATTGCCTCATCATTGCCACCGGCACCTCCAGCCGCCACGTAAAGTCCTTGGCCCACAACGTGGTGGAAGAAGCCAAAGAAAAAGGCTTCCGCCCCCTGGGCATTGAAGGCCTGCAAGAGGGTGAATGGGCACTGGTGGATTTTGGCGATACGGTGGTACACGTTATGTCTGCCGAAGCGCGTGAGTTTTATGATTTGGAAAAGCTCTGGAGCAAAGTGCCCGCCAACCGCACACCAGATAAGAGCTAACCCCCGTGCGGGTACAGCTGGTGGCCGTGGGCACCAAAATGCCCGCCTGGGTACAAAGCGCCTTTGCCGAATACAACAAACGCCTGCCCAAAGAACTTACACCAAAGCTCGTAGAGCTGGAATTGGGTTCCAAAAGCAAGCCGGGCAATAGTGAAGCGGCCAAAAAATCCGAAGCCGAAGCCATTTTGGCCGCCATTCCGGCGGAACATTTTGTGGTGATGCTGGATGTGGGCGGTAAAGCCTGGTCCACGGCCCAGCTCGCCCAGCAATTACAAGACTGGCAAATGAGCGGGCGGGATTTTAGTTTTGTCATCGGCGGCCCGGATGGCCTGGACGCCAGTGTGCGCCTGCGCGCTAACGCGGTGTGGTCACTATCCAACCTTACCCTGCCCCACCCACTCGTGCGGATTGTATGGGTTGAGCAAATTTACCGCGCGCACTGTATTTTAAATAATCACCCGTACCACAAATAATTCGCACCCTTAGTTTTTAGGAATTTCATGCCTTTTGCCGCCAAACCCGGTGAATACCGCACATTTAAAAATTATTTTTCCGAAGTGCGCAGCTTCCGGTTTCGGCTACTATTCGCCGCACTTTTAGGTGTTGGTTTATTTTGTCTTTTAATTGCACGCTATTATTTTTTACAAGTAGTTCACTACGAAGATTTTTTAACTAAAGCAGAAAAAAACCGCATCCAAATACAACCGGTTGCACCTACACGGGGTTTAATTTACGACGTCGACGGGCGCGTGATTGCCGATAACCGCCCCAGTTTTATGCTCACGTTAGTCAAAGAGCGCATCACCAACCTAGACACCACATTAAAATTATTACAAAACTTAATTCCCATTAACGAAGCGGAAATCGAAGAATATTATAAATTATTGCGTCAACCACGCAGGCCTTACGAGCCTATTCCACTGCGTTTTCGCCTCACCGAAGAAGAAATTGCCATCATCGCCACCAACGAATTTCGCTTAGAAGGCGTTGAAGTTGAAGCACAATTTGTACGCCATTATCCGCATGGGGATTTATTCGCCCACACGGTTGGTTATGTGGGCCGCATTAGCATGGGCGATTTAGAAACCTTTACTGAAGACCAAGTGCGCCGTTACGCAGGCTCGGTAAGTATCGGCAAAATAGGCATAGAAAAGGCCTATGAAGATAATTTATTAGGCGAAGTCGGTGCGCGCCACATCGAAACCAACGCCCACGGCCGCATGTTGCGCGTGCTGGATTTAAACAATCCTATTTCCGGTAAAGACTTACACTTATATTTGGATCTAGACCTGCAAAAAACCGCCACCGCCGCCCTAGGTGAAAATCGAGGATCTTTAGTGGCACTGGATGTAAACACCGGCGGCGTATTAGCGATGGTCAGCACACCCAGTTACGACCCGAATTTATTTGTAACCGGAATTAGCGCCAGCAATTACAAAGAACTCAACACCTCCCCTTTAATGCCGCTTTACAATCGCAGCGTGCAAGGTTTATATCCACCCGGCTCCACCCTTAAACCCATGCTGGGTTTAGGTGGCTTAGAAACCGGTATTATCACCCCCGGCACACGTATTTCTGACCCAGGGTTTTTCACCCTGCCAAAAGACAGCCACCAATACCGCGACTGGAAAAAAGGCGGCCACGGCGGCTCAGTAGACTTACGCCAAGCCATCACCGAATCCTGCGATACCTTTTTTTATAGTTTGGCCGCAAATATGGGTATTGATTTAATGCACCCAGTGGGCGAAGCATTTGGCTTAGGAGAAAAAACCGGCATAGATATGCCCAATGAACGCAGCGGTAATTGGCCCTCAAAAACATGGAAAAAATCCAAGAAAAAACTCAGTTGGTTTCCCGGTGACAGTTTAAATACCAGTATTGGCCAAGGTTATGTGCAAGCCACGCCCCTACAATTAGCCGTTATGACCGCCACATTAGCCTCAAAAGGAATTCACCGTAAACCACAGTTAGTCAAACAAATTGGCGAAACCCCCATCGCGCCACAAATAATAGGGCGCTATAACGCACGCCCATCCTCCTGGGATTATGTTATCAACGCCATGACCGACGTAGTGCATTCCCCCAGGGGAACGGCCAAAGGCATAGCCGCAGGATTAACCTATAAAATAGCCGCCAAAACCGGCACTGCACAGGTGGTGGGCATTGCGCAAAACGAACGTTACGACCGCAATAAAGTGCGCGCAGGCAACCGCGACCACGCCTTATTTATTGCCTTTGCACCCGCCTACAACCCGGAAGTTGCGCTGGCTATTATTGTTGAAAACGGCGAACACGGCGCATCAGCCGCAGCGCCCATTGCACGTTTATTTTTTGACATGTATTTTTCAAAAAAAGCCGCAAAAAAAACTGCACCACCCAACAGCACTAACACCATAAATCCCTCGCAGGCAACGCCATGAAAACACCCGGCCCCGATTTTGTCCGCCGTCTGCCGGAAAATAACGAACAATACCGACAAAAAAAAATGGGTTTTGGCGGTATTAAAATTGATGCCTGGTTATTACTTGGCTTACTCGCCATCGGTGTATTTGGCTTAACGGTGTTGTATTCCGCCTCCGGCCATAGCAACTCCATGATGGAACGCCAATTAGTTTTTTTTATTCTGGCCTATGGTGTGATGCTCGCCATCGGGCAAATTCGTTTAGCCTTTATGGAGCGCTGGGCCTTATGGCTGTACGGCTTGGGAATTATTTTATTAATTCTCACCCTGGTTATAGGGGTTGGTGCAAAAGGTGCGCAGCGTTGGATCAGCTTAGGTTTTACCCGTTTTCAGCCCGCAGAAGTATTAAAAATTGCCGTCCCCCTTACCGTAGCCGCCTATTTTTCCCATCGCCACCTGCCGCCTAAATTAATCCACGTTTTTATCTGCATGGTTATTATTTTAGTGCCCAGTATTTTAATATTAAAACAACCCGATTTAGGCACCGCTATTTTAGTGTCTGTTTCAGGTGTTATTGGTTTGTTTCTCGCCGGATTACGCTGGCGTTATATTCTGTTAACACTGGCCATAGTCGGCGCCGCTGCTTGGCCCATGTGGAATTACGTGATGCACGATTATCAAAAAAAACGCATCCTCACACTCATAGATCCAGACGCCGATAAATGGGGCGCAGGCTGGAATATTCTACAATCCAAAACCGCCATAGGCTCAGGAGGAATAGACGGCAAAGGCTGGATGAAAGGCACCCAATCGCAATTGGATTTTTTACCCGAAAGCCATACGGATTTTATTATTGCCGTGTTAGCAGAGGAATTTGGCCTGCGGGGCGTATTGGCATTACTCTGCTGTTACACCTTTGTAATAGGCCGGGGGTTAATCATTGCCTGGGGCGCAGCCACCACTTTTGGCCGAATCGTCGCAGGCAGTATTTCACTTACTTTTTTAATTTATGTTTTTGTGAATATGGCAATGGTATCAGGCTTATTACCCATCGTTGGCGTACCCTTACCGATGGTGAGTTTAGGTGGAACATCTTTAATTACACTGATGATGAGTTTTGGAATATTAATGGCCGTGGCAAATGAGCGCAAACGCTGATTAACAGAGCGCAAATGCTCGTCCTCAACTATACAAGGTACTAACAATATGAAAATGTGGCTTATTATTTTCGCGGTTTTATTAACGCCCATCACCCATGCGGCTGGCGAATATACCCAGCACCCACTCGCCCTTGCGTTTATTGACAAAATGGTGGAGCAACACCATTTTAACCGCAAACAATTATTAACCTTATTCGCCAAAGCGGAAAAAAAACAAAGCATCTTAGAGGCCATTGCCCGTCCCGCTGAAAAAACAAAACCCTGGCATGAATACCGCAAAATATTTATCACCAACGAGCGAATTACTCAGGGCGTACAATTCTGGCAAGAAAACCAAGCGATATTAAGCGAGGTAGAACGCAAATACCAAGTGAACGCAAAAATGGTGGTGGCTATCATCGGTGTAGAAACCGGGTATGGGCGCAACACCGGAAAACACCGCGTATTAGATGCGCTAGCCACGCTTGCATTCGACTACCCACCCCGCGCTGAATTTTTTACAAAAGAACTAGAAGCCTTGTTATTGCTCAGCAAACAACAAAAACAAGACCCATTAAGCCTTACCGGCTCCTACGCAGGCGCGATGGGTTATGGGCAATTTATGCCCAGCAGTGTGCGCAATTTTGCCGTAGATTATAACGGCGATGGCATTATTGATATTTGGAAAAACAAAGGCGACGCCATTGCCAGTGTGGCTAATTATTTTAAAGAACACGGATGGCAACACCGCGCGCCAGCATTTACACGCGCCAACAAAACCGCCACATTTAATGAAGAATTACTCAACACAAAAGCCAAACCCAGCCGCACATTAAACGAATTACGCACCCTAGGCATCAGCCCCATATCCGGTAGCTTCCCTGGCAATATGCCCGCCGAAGCACTGAGCTACCAGCAAGAAAATTCAATAGAATATTGGCTGGGGTTTAGTAATTATTATGTCATCACCCGTTACAACCGCAGCCAAATGTATGCACTGGCAGCCTGGCAACTAGGTGAAGCCATCGAACAAGCCCGCAAAAATTAAGATGTGCAAACTATGAGTTATTTTTTTTATTTATCTAATAAATTCCACCCTAATACATCGAGCATTGATTTAAGCCTGGAATTTAAAAAAAAGCGTTTGCTATTTATCCCCGCAACAATAGGTATTTTATTTTTATTATTCGGCTGCTCCACAAATAAACCCGGCGCATCCAGCCACCCGCCAGAGGCACAACCCAACCAGCCCAGCACAACCGCAAAAAAAAGCCGGTATTCTCTACTAGAAGACCAAGGCCCCGATGTAGACATCGACGTAACAAACATCCCAAATGCAACACCCAAAAAAGAGGAACGCACCATTGCCGGGAATTTATCCCCCTATACGGTGCTGGGCAAAACCTACTCGGTGCAATTTAATTCAGCCAAACACAACGAAGTGGGTTTAGCGTCCTGGTACGGTAAAAAATTCCACGGTGAACGCACGTCCAACGGTGAAATATACAATATGTTCGCCATGACAGCGGCGCACAAAACCCTGCCCATTCCCTGTTATGTACGGGTGACTAATTTAGCCAATAATAAAAATGTAATTCTACGTGTCAATGATCGCGGGCCATTCCACGAAGACCGTGTAATAGACTTAAGTTATACCGCCGCAAAAAAACTAGATTACCACCGCACCGGCACCGCAAAAGTGCGTGTTGAAATAATCAATATGGGTGACTTTTCCGCATTACCGTTTGTTGTCGTAAAAACGGATAACAACACTAAATCATCAAACAAACCTACAGCCGCAGCAACAACAGCAACAGCAATAAAAACAACTCCATTGCCCGCCCCACCCAATATTACACTCACAACAAAACCTACAGAAACAAAACTCATTGCGGCGGAAACCAAACCCAATACAGCCAAACCTTATGGAAACACACCTATTTATCTACAAGCCGGTGCCTTCGCCTCTGAAGCCAGCGCAATCAGCCTGCAAAAAAATTTACGCACACAGACAAAATATCCCGTGGTACTTGTACCGGTTGATAATAAAAAAATATTTCGCGTTTTGATTGGTCCATTTGCCAATCTCGCTGAAACACAGCTATTGAAACAAATACTAACCGAGAAAAAACTATCAACCCCTTACGTGGTGACAGCGGCGCAACCTTTAGAAAAATAAAATCCTTCAGAAAAATAAAATCGTAAAATAACAGACCAAAAAAAAGCGAGCAAAGCTCGCTTTTTCTATCAGATAAAAACCAAACCCTAGGCAGGCTCTGCCGTCAGCACCAAAGTGTCCTGCGCAGGATCTACAGCAATAACAACCACGCCACCTGCGGCAGATAAGGAACCAAACAACACCATTTCAGCCAAGGGTTTTTTGATTTTTTCTTGGATGATCCGCGCCATCGGGCGAGCACCCATTTTTTCATCGTACCCATTCACCGCCAACCATTGTTTGGCCTCATCGGAAATATCCAACGTAACCTTTTTGTGATCCAACTGAGATTGCAACTCCATTAAAAATTTCTCAACCACAGTTTTAATCACATCCATATTCAAAGCGCCAAATTGAATAATAGAATCCAAGCGGTTTCTAAACTCTGGCGAAAACGTCTTTTTAATCATTTCCAACGCATCCGTGGTATGGTTTTGTTTAGTGAAGCCAATAGATGCCCTACTTCCCGCCTCGGCACCTGCGTTGGTGGTCATAATTAAAATGACATTGCGAAAATCCGCCGCGCGGCCATTGTTATCGGTTAATTTACCGTGGTCCATCACTTGCAGTAATAAATTAAATACATCCGGGTGCGCTTTTTCAATTTCATCCAACAAAACTACCGAGTGCGGATGTTTCGTCACCGCGTCAGTTAATAACCCCCCTTGATCAAAACCAACATAACCCGGAGGCGCACCAATCAAGCGCGAAACAGTATGACGCTCCATATATTCAGACATATCAAAACGAATCAGCTCTACACCCATAGCTTTTGCTAATTGACGGCACAGTTCGGTTTTACCCACACCGGTAGGACCAGCAAACAAAAATGAACCAATGGGTTTTTCACCTGTAGTCAGCCCCGCCCGCGATAATTTAATCGCAGAACCCACCGCATCAATAGCTTCCGGCTGACCAAATACAGTCATGCGCAATACATCTTCTAATTTAGCCAGTTGCTCTTTATCACTAGAAGAAATTGTTTTTGCTGGAATACGTGCAATTTTTGCCACGACATCTTCAACATCTTTAATAGAAATTTGTTTTTTACGTTTGCTGATGGGCAGCAACAATTGATAAGCGCCAGCTTCGTCAATAACATCAATAGCCTTATCGGGCAAAAAGCGATCTGTAATATATTTTGCAGACAATTCAGCGGCGGCGCGCAATGCGCTATCGGCATATTTCAAATTAAAATGCTGCTCAAATCGGCTCTTCAAGCCTTTTAGAATTTTGTAAGTATCTTCAACCGTTGGCTCAACCACATCAATTTTTTGGAAACGGCGGCTAAGTGCTCGGTCTTTATCGAATACACCGCGATATTCCTGAAAGGTAGTGGAACCAATACAGCGTAACTCACCCGACGACAGCAAAGGTTTTAATAAATTGGACGCATCCATAACTCCGCCAGAGGCGGCGCCAGCACCAATAATGGTATGGATTTCATCAATAAATAAAATGGCATTTTTACGTTTTTTAAGTTCAGCCAATAAGCCTTTAAAACGTTTTTCAAAATCACCCCGGTATTTAGTACCCGCCAATAATGAACCTAAATCTAACGAATAAACTACGCTACCGTGTAAAATTTCAGGCACTTCGTTGTCGATAATTTTTTTCGCAAGCCCCTCTGCAATGGCAGTTTTACCCACACCGCTTTCCCCCACTAACAAGGGATTGTTTTTTCGGCGGCGCGATAATATTTGTACCACCCGCTCAACTTCATAATCGCGACCAACAAGAGGATCAATTCGGCCTTGAGCGGCTAATTCATTTAGATTGGTAGCAAAACTATCAAGCGGATTAGAACCCATTGAGTCGCCATTTACAGACGACTCATCTTCATGATGCTCTTGGGGAGAATGGTTATTTTCAGGATGTGAATTACCTGAAGATCCCGAAACTTTGGTAATACCGTGTGTAATAAAATTAACAATATCTATGCGTGCAATACTTTGTTGTTTTAAGTAATACACCGCTTGACTTTCTTGCTCGCTAAAAATAGCCACTAATACATTGGCACCCGTCACTTCACTTTTGCCAGAGGATTGCACATGAAATACGGCCCGTTGCAATACTCGCTGAAATCCCAGTGTGGGCTGGGTTTCGCGCTCGCTGTCGGATTCAGGGATGAGCGGTGTTGTCGAGTCGACAAATTCAATTAAATCTTGGCGCAGCGCAGCGAGGTTAGCGCCGCAAGCCCGCAGCACATTGGCCGCCGATTCATTATCAACCAACGCCAGCAACAAGTGCTCAACCGTCATAAACTCATGACGCTTAGAGCGCGCACCTTTAAACGCTGTATTTAAGGTAACTTCAAGCTCTTTACTCAACATCGCAACACCTAACCTTTTATTAACCTAGGGATCCTCACCCTCCACTGCTTCTATTTCACACAGCAAAGGATGTTCATGATCTCGAGCACACTGATTAACTTGAGCCGCCTTTGTCTCGGCAACATCTCGAGAATAGATGCCGCAGACAGCCCTTCCTTGTGTGTGAACCGCCAACATGACACTAGTAGCCTTTTCACGATCCATACCAAAAAACACTTCCAGTACTTCAACGACAAATTCCATTGGTGTGTAGTCGTCGTTGAGCATTATCACTTTATAAAGTGGCGGCCTTTTAAGCTTCGGTTTTTGACTTTCCACCGCTAGGCCAGCATCATCATCCAACGGTACATTTGAACGATGGCTTCCAACTAATGGTAGTTGAAGAATTTCAAGATTACCCATGAGAACCCGTGTGTATCAGCTAAGCAAACGAATTCGGATTCTATCGCACTAGCAGCAAAACATCCGCAAAAATGTGCATAAAACAATCAAACCCCCGCCGCTAAAACCCCTATTTGACGATAAAACAACCACTTTATGTACCGGTTGATAGGGATAATTCAACTTTAAGATCACATCGCTATACATAGGCCCGCAGCAACGGGAATTTCTGCACAACAATTAGAATAAAAAAAGTGTTTTCAAAGCAAAACAGTTGGGGCCATACACTTAAATACAAGGTGTTATGCCCTCTTTATATACGCCATTTCTGCGATGCGCATAAAGCGAGCGCTCGTTTAGGCAAAGCTTCAGCTCCAATCCGCTCCGCTGTACCGTTGCAAAATATGCTTATTTTATGGTGATGAATACTTTCGTTTTGCTCTGCATTGAAAAATCGAAGTTGCGTTGGCGTTTCAGATGGATATACGAAATTACAATTAAAAGCGATTTAACCTTTAGTCAAAATTCAAGCGGATAATTTTCTTTAGACCAAAAAAGGGAGAATGTGCCAATTTTAGTAACCTTTTTACAGGGTACTGTTTAGCGTACGTGACACAATCACTCACCCACTCTGCTTAGAGGTTACTAATCAGATGCCAATTTGAGACAGAAGAGACAGAAGGAGGGAAGATAATTTAAGCGTAGGTGTTCAACGTAGTCAGCTCCGTTATACCTCCGTATTGCAGGATTGCCCATGCAGGATAAGCGCTAAATAAGCGGAGGAAGCAAAAAACTTCCTCCGCCAAGTACAATAACTTAGCTTAATTTAGCCTTTAAATTAACATCCAGCGCATCCAAAAAGCCTTCAGTGGTTAAATATTGCTCGCCAGTTACCGCGTCGCCATAGATACATACAGCAAGGTCTTTAGTCATTTTGCCGGACTCAACCGTTTCAACACATACCTCCTCTAAGGCTTTGCAAAAACGCGCTAACTCCGCGTTATTATCGAGTTTTGCACGGTGGGCAAGGCCCCGCGTCCAAGCAAAAATAGAGGCGATGGGGTTGGTAGAGGTGGGTTTGCCCTGCTGATGTTGGCGGTAGTGGCGCGTTACAGTTCCGTGGGCCGCTTCAGCTTCCATGGTTTGACCATCAGGCGTGACCAATACTGAAGTCATAAGGCCTAAAGAGCCAAAACCTTGGGCAACGGTATCAGACTGCACATCACCATCGTAATTTTTACACGCCCAAACAAAGGCTCCGCTCCATTTCAAACAGGCGGCCACCATGTCGTCAATTAAACGATGCTCATAGGTAATGCCCGCTTCTTTAAATGAGGCGATAAATTCTTGCTCATAGATTTCAGCAAAAATATCTTTAAATCGACCGTCATATTTTTTCAAAATGGTATTTTTAGTGGATAAATACAAAGGCCATTTTTTAGTAAGCGCCATATTAAAACAAGAGCGCGCAAACCCACGAATTGACTCATCGGTGTTGTACATCGCCAGCGCAATACCATCGCCTTTAAAGTTATACACTTCATGGCTAGTGGTATTACCGTCTTCACCTTGAAACGTAATGGTTAATTTACCCTTACCTTTAGTGACGAAATCCGTGGCGCGGTATTGGTCACCAAATGCGTGGCGACCAATACAAATAGGCTGTGTCCAGCCTGGCACTAAACGTGGAACGTTGGTGCAAATAATGGGTTCGCGAAATACAGTTCCATCTAAAATATTGCGGATGGTGCCGTTGGGGGACTTCCACATTTGTTTGAGTTTAAATTCCACCACACGGTCTTCATCCGGTGTAATGGTTGCGCATTTAATGCCTACATTATATTTTTTGATGGCTTCGGCTGCGTCGATGGTAATTTGGTCATCAGTTGCGTCCCGGCTTTCCATTCCGAGATCGTAGTATTTGATGTCTAAATCGAGGTAGGGCAGAATCAGTTTGTTTTTGATAAAACTCCAGATAATGCGCGTCATTTCGTCGCCATCTAGTTCGACTACCGGGTTGGCTACTTTGATTTTATTCATGAGACTTCCTATTTAACGGCTAACAGCCTGTGCTTGTGGAACGGTTAAAAAACCCTGCAAGTATACCTTGAGCCAGAAGCTGAAATAACCCCTAACTCTATGGCTAAACTCATTCTATTAAACAAGCCCTTCGAAGTCCTCTCACAATTTAGTCAAGATGGCGATAAAACAACCTTGGCCAAGTATGTTCCGGTGCCCAATGTTTATCCGGCTGGCAGGTTGGATTACGACTCCGAAGGGCTTTTGTTGCTGACGGATAACGGGCAATTACAACACCAAATTGCTCATCCCTCCCAAAAATGGTGCAAAACCTATTGGGTGCAGGTTGAGGGTGTTATCACTCCCGCAGCCCTAGAGCTACTGCGCCAAGGCGTTATGCTAAATGATGGCAAAACCCTCCCTGCCGAGGCATGGGCCATGCCAGAACCTACTATTTGGCCGCGAGTTCCGCCCATACGCGAACGCAAATTGATTCCCACATCCTGGTTAGGTTTACAAATAAAAGAAGGACGAAACCGCCAGGTTCGCCGCATGACCGCTGCGGTTGGCTTCCCAACCCTGCGTTTAATCCGCGCACAAATTGACCGTTACGAATTAGGAACACTACTACCCGGTGAATATAAAATTCTCGAAGTGGCCGATCCGCCTCCCTCAAAACACGTTAAACGATCAGAATTTAAAAATCACCGCAACAAGAGATTCTAATTATGCAATGGACCCCTCACGTTACTGTCGCAACAATTATTGAACAGAATGGCGCATTTTTATTGGTTCACGAACATTCTGACGGGCACACCGTTTATAACCAACCCGCCGGGCACTGGGAAGAACACGAAACATTATTTGCCGCTGCGCTACGGGAGACAAAAGAGGAGACCGGCTGGGAAGTTGAGCTGACCCATTTATTGGGTGTAGGCCACTATATTTCGCCAATTAATGGTTTTACTTATTTACGTTTTAGCTTTATTGCCAAACCCATTCGGCAGATACCTAATGCCCAATTAGATACAGAAATCATCGAAGCCTTATGGCTTAGTTATGATGAAATTACGGCCCGCCAAACACAATTACGCAGCCCTCTGGTGTTCAACGATATAAACCGATACCTACGTGGTGAGAAATTTCCCTTATCGGTAATTCAACACGAGGTTCCTTAGGTCATCAAAATCCTCCGCTCAATGGAATGACCTTAAGCGGATATAAATCAAGTATTAAGTGAGCACATTCCATAACGAGTCATCAAGTTGTTACCCCAACAACAAAAACTGTCATCTGTTTTGAATTAATCAGTTAAGCGCTATATGATGGCTGCCATTGCTGCCCTGCAATATGCCGTTCATCGTTCGCACACACCCATCATACCTACCCAAATAAACGCCGCATCCAAATACATGCCGATAGCGTTGGAGTTAAATATGAGCAATAAAACCAGCTTAATACTAGTGGCACTAGGCATTATTAGCCTTGCAACTTGGTGGACCACCCACAAACCAGCCCCAATCGACACACCCAAGGCTGAGGGCAAAACCCCTGCTGACTTTCCTCAAACTGCCTCCAGTTGGTACGACGCCATGGACGGTGGAATTGCACTCAGTGATGAAGAGCGCAAAGGGCGCAATACCTGGTTAATCTGGACCGGCGGAAATCAGGAATTTTGGAATCACATGGCGACACACAGCTTTGGCTCTGTGGATTTATTAAAAATTCTTGATACACGCAAACGCGCTGAGCGATTTGATTGGTATGGGGTAATGAACGACCCCGACATGCAAAAAGCCAATAAAGCTGATGAATTCGGGCTTTGGCTGGACACACCCAAAGGTGATTTACCCAAAGATGTGGATCCTAAAATATACGGAAAAGCATCCGGTATTGTAGGCCTACGCTTGTATCCAAACCCAGATTTTGATGAAAAAGCCAAGGCCGCATGGAATGCCGAGCGTTATTACACCGACCAAGATTATTATTACAACCCCAAATTAGTTCGCCCCTATATGGTTGGAATGAGCTGTGGTTTTTGCCACGTATCATTTCACCCCAACCACCCGCCTGCAAACCCAGCCGAACCCGCATGGGCGAATCTTTCCAACAATATTGGTGCGCAATATTTATGGATTAGCCGGGTTTTTGGTTACGACTTAAAACCGGATAATTTTATTTGGCAAATTTTTAATACCATGCAACCTGGCGCCATTGATACTTCTTTTATCGCAACCGATAACATCAATAATCCACGCACCATGAACGCTATTTACAATGTGGGCGCACGCTTAAGTGTTGGCCAATTGGAAAAACAAGGCCCTAATAATATGCATTTTGAAGGGCAAAAAGCCGAAATGACCGTGCCACATATTTTAAAAGATGGCTCAGATTCTGTGGGCATTCTTGGCGCACTAAGCCGGGTATACATTAATATCGGCCAATTTCATCAACAATGGTTTGAAAATCACAACCCTATTTTAGGGGGCAAACCACAAACACCATTCCCCGTTGAAAAAGCACAAAAAAATTCAGTTTATTGGCAATCCACCGCTGAACGCGTAGGCCCCTTGGCGGCTTTTTTCCTTAAATCCGCCGTGCCAACACCACTGAACGCAACCGACGAAGGCAAAGCGTTTTTAACTGATGACGAAACTGTTTTAAAACAAGGAAAAATGGTGTTTTCCGACCATTGCGCCAGCTGCCACTCCAGCAAACAACCCACCGCAGCCAAAGGCTCGGACGATTACAAAACACAAATGCGCGAAATAGTGTTAAAGGATGATTTCTTAGAAAACAATTATTTAGCTACCGATGAGCGCATTGCCGTTACAGAATTAAAAACCAATGCGTGCAGCGCGTTAGCCACCAACGCGATGAAAGGACATGTATGGGATAATTTTTCCTCCGACACTTATAAAAACCTACCCGCTGTAGGCCCCATCGAAGTTCAACACCCATTAACGGGCGCCACATTTAAATACACCCCACCAGGCGGCGGCCCAGGTTATACCCGAGTGGCAAGCCTTGTAGCCACCTGGGCCAGCGCGCCTTTATTGCATAACAATTCCGTTGGCGCTTATGTTCAAGACCCATCCGTAAAAGGCCGAATGCAGGCGTTTGAAGATGCCATTGATAAACTCCTCAACCCAGAAAAACGCCTCGGGTTAGCCTCTGTTTACCGCACCACGGAAGAAAGTTGGCTGCGCATACATCCCACTTTTATACCCAAATTATTACAACCTTTATTGGGTGAATTAAAAGACGAAGACGGAAATATTGCCATTGGCCCCATCCCCAAAGGAACGCCCATCAATTTATTAGTCAACATTGATATGTCACTGGATGACGCTGAAAAAATCAAAAACAATATAAAAGTTCTTTTAAAAGTTAAAAAAGCTCTAAAAGAAATTCATCGAGAAAAATTAACTGGGGATGCCGCCACAGCGGTGCTAAAACCATTAGTTGATGATTTGATTTCAATTAGCAAGTGCCCAGACTATGTTACCGATCGCGGCCACTATTATGGCTCTGATTTACCAGCAGAAGACAAACACGCACTGATTGAATTTATTAAATACTTTTAAAAAAATGCGCACAGGGATGTGCTTTATTTCCCAAGGGAACCCACACAAATAAAATCGCTTTTTACACCATACACGCATCCGCCTCGCCATTAAATTAATATTTTGGAGATTATCTATGCCTGATCATCACTCGCAGTTTGATTATATTGTTGTTGGTTCTGGCGCTGGTGGCGGCCCACTGGCAGCAAATTTGGCCAAGGCAGGTAAGCGTGTTTTATTGTTAGAAGCTGGGGGTGATGACGAGCCGTTTAATTACCAAGTACCTGTATTCCACCCCAACGCATCGGAAGATGAAAGCCTGCGTTGGGATTTTTTTGTTCGCCACTACGCCGATGACACACAACAACAGCGCGACAACAAAATGACCGCCGAAAAAAACGGAGTGTTATATCCACGCTCAGGCACACTCGGCGGATGCACAGCACATAACGCCATGATTACGGTTTATCCACACAACAGTGATTGGGATTATATTGCTGAAATTACAGGGGATAATTCTTGGCGCAGCGATAATATGCGCAATTATTTTCAACGCTTTGAAAATAACAAAGCCCATCCTTTTAAACGCTTTTGGGCCATGCTGGGAATTAACCCTGCGCGTTTTGGTTTTAACGGTTGGCTCAATTCCAGTATGCCAAATCCTGGGGTCGACATTCTTAAAGATGAACAATTATTAGAACTGCTAAAAGACTCAGCCCTTTCCGCACTGAAAGCACTAGGTCGCCCCATTCAAACAATTGGCAGTGGGTTAAAAGGTCTGCTGGATCCTAACGACTGGCGATTAGTAAAACAAAGTGCCGAGGGATTACGCTACACACCCTTAGCCACTAAAAATGGCAAACGCATGGGGACACGGGATTTTATTCGTGCTGTGGCTAAAGAGCGCCCCGATTGTTTAATCGTACGCACCCATGCCTTGGTGACCCGCGTTTTATTAGATGACAACAACACGGCGATTGGCGTGGAATATCAAACCGGACAGCATTTATATGCCGCCGACCCACGCGCAAACGGACAAACCGCAAACTCTGTTGAGCAGGTATTTGCCAGCAAAGAAGTTATTCTTTCCGGCGGCGCATTTAACACGCCACAAATATTAATGCTATCAGGCATTGGCCCAGAAGATGAATTAACACGCCACAATATTGCCGTGCGTGTTAATTTGCCCGGCGTAGGTAGAAATTTGCAGGATCGCTACGAAGTGGGCGTGGTGAGCGAAATGCAAAAACCATTTTCACTTTTAGAGGGTTCTACATTTCGCGCACCCACCCCCGGAGAAACGCCTGACCCACAGTTTAAAGATTGGCTGGAGGGCAAAGGCGTTTACACTACAAATGGCGCTGTATTAGCGGCTATTTTGCGCTCGGCGCCCAACCGAGCAGAACCCGATTTATTTGTTTTTGCCTTGGCTGGTAATTTTTACGGTTATTTCCCCGGCTATTCAAAAATAATTACCGAAGGCCATAAGTATTTTACCTGGGCCATATTAAAAGCACATACCAACAATACGGGCGGCCGCATTACGCTGCGCAGTGATAACCCACGGGATGTGCCGAATATTAATTTTCATTATTTTGACGAAGGCACTGACAACGCTGGTGAGGATCTTGAATCGGTCATCAATGGCGTTGAATTTGTGCGCAAAATGACGGCGGCGGCAAATGATGTTATTAAAGAAGAGCTTATACCAGGGCCAGGTGTTTCCAGTCGCGAAGCCATAGGCCAGTGGATTAAAGATAACGCCTGGGGGCACCATGCTTCTTGCACCTGTAAAATAGGCGCCGATAACGACCCGATGTCCGTATTGGATAGCCAATTTAAAGTGCGCGGGGTTAAAAATTTGCGCGTGGTAGACGCCTCCGTATTCCCAAAAATTCCCGGCTTTTTTATCGTCTCCTGTGTTTACATGATCAGCGAAAAAGCCGCCGAGGTTATTTTGGCTGGAAATTAAATTTCTCAGAAAACAAATAAAATAAGAGGATGCTATGAGCGATAACCACACGCGCAATTTTCAGGATGTGCTTGACGTAGAACATCAGCATATAAAATCCAGCCGCGAACGTGCGCAAATGCCAACCGATGTGTATACGGCATTTGCCATTTCTGGTGGTGGTATTCGTTCAGCTACGTTTGCATTGGGTGTTATGCAAGCGCTGGTTGCAGCCAATATATTAAAAAAAATGGATTATATGTCCACATCATCCGGCGGGGGTTATATAGGCTCCGCCCTAACTTGGCTGTTACGGCAGGGGCTAGATAAAGATCGCCCTGCGGGCGTTGAAGCAGATAATTTCCCGCTGGGACGCGCCCGCGCCTCATCCACTAATGCGCAAAATTGGGCTTTGAATTTTATTCGTATGCATGGGAATTATTTAACGCCCACTGCGGACTTAAATGGATGGTCGCTTTTAGGATTAATTTTTCGAACCAGCTTAATTTCGCTGCTTGCTTACTTCACACTGCTATCAACATTGATGTTGTTTCCCATGTCAATTGGTGTATTCCAACCCATTACTTGGCTACCCGCATTAAGTGATACACCACTAAAAATATTTTTACATAATTACTGTTGGTTCGCGACGCTCGTTATTATTGTATTGTTTTTAATTCAGTGTGTGTGGTTCGCTGTATTTTCAGGCATGTCCTTAGTATCAACCACAAAACGCTATATTGTGCGCACACGAGCGCAACGACGCCTGGGCACCTTGCTTGCACTGTGTTTGCTGAGTTTTTTATTGGGCACTATTCCGTGGATTCACCAATGGAGTTTGGAGCTTATATTATCGCTCAATATGACCGAGGGTTATGCTGTATGGAAACAAAATGCATCACCTGAAAAAGCCGATCTTGCGGGTAAACTACAACGCCTCCAAGGTGTTGTGGCTGCTATTTCAGCCTGTATTGGGTCTTTAATGGGTTTTATTCATTATGTAAAAGCCCGCAGAGGTACAGCCGGGGCCAACAATTCTTTTGTTATTTTTATTGCCGCAGCTTTAATACTATATGGCCTGGGTTTCGCCGCATTTGTGTTTAACCTCTACATTGCTACATTTTCCACCGCGCGCTGGTTTTTTTTAGCCGGGGGTATCGTTGCTGTTGTTTTTGGTTTTTTTGTAAATAGTAATTATCTTGGCCTGCATCGCATGTACCGCGATCGCCTGATGGAAGCCTTTTTACCCGATCAAGAATCCATCGCGCGCAACCAGTGGGACATGGCACAAAAAGCAGATGCCACCATGCTGGATTTATTTTGCCAGGCACCCAACGAGCGGCCGTTTCATTTAATCAATACCAATTTAGTATTAAGTGATTCACAAGTCTCTAAATACCATTCACGCGGCGGCGATAGTTTTGTTTTATCTCCTCTATTTTCAGGCTCCGATGCCACAGGATGGGTTAAAACCTGCGCTTGGCAGCGTAAACCTGACGATAAAAAAGCCAGCACCGGTATTAGCCTTGCCTCCGCAATGGCAGTGTCGGGTGCATCGGTTAATCCCAATGCGGGCAACTCAGGCCGAGGGCCTACTCGATCAAAATTAGTTTCCACACTGTTAACATTACTTAATATTCGCTTAGGTTATTGGGTGATTAATCCACAGCGTGTTTACCAGCGCTGGTTTAAACCTAACCTTATTTATCCCGGTCTGAATGGAAGTTTATTTGGGCCTGGGCTTCATGAAAGTCAAACCATTGTTGAACTTAGCGATGGCGGGCATTTTGATAATTTAGGCCTGTATGAACTCATCCGCAGAAAAGTAAAACTTATTATTCTCTCTGATGCTGGCGCAGACGGAACCTATTGTTTTGATGATTTAGGTAATGCAGTGGAAAAAGCCCGCGTGGATTTTGGCGTACACATTCGTTTTAGCGATGAATACAGTTTAGATAATCTGCAACCCGGCTCAGCCACGAAAAATAGTGAAGTATCTTTTGATTACGCAAAACACAGTTTTGCTGTTGCCGCCATTGAATACCCGGATACCAGCCACGGCAGGTTAATTTACGTAAAAGCCACGCTAATTGATGGGCTTCCCGCTGACGTGTACAATTATAAAAAATCTAATCCGGCCTTCCCACACGAGCCTACAGCGGATCAATTTTTTAGCGAGGTGCAAATTGAAGCCTACCGGGAACTGGGCTATCAACTCACCTGGGATATGCTAAATAAAAATGGCATTATTGATGGCGATGGCAATTGGACCCCAGAGCGTTACTTGGACACATTAAAATCTTGACCCAAAAAATATTTAATTTTAAATACTCACTTACAGCGCTCAAGCGTGTATCGCGTTTAACTTTCGCGCGCATTAATTTTTAAAACAACAAAGTAAAAAACATCAGCCCTTTTAGATGAGAAATTTTATGCCGCTTTTAGCACGCACAGCCTTATTATTGTTGGTTTTTTTATTTTGTGGCTGCGAGGGTAAGCTGCCTGAATACCATGCGACAAAAGAAGTGCATTGGCTTGATCAAAATTGGTCGCCAGAAACCTGGGATGGTTTTTACCACACACCGCAGGGTACGGAAATTATTCCTTATGATTGGTTTATTGCTTTAGAACAACCCAAATTAACGTTAAATCCGTTTCAAGTCATCCCGCAGTTTTCAGAACCCACTTACATGGGGCGTTTTGGTTTTTTACCTGGTGTTAAATCCGCATTAAATCCAGATGGTTTGCCGGTAGGGTTTGTCAAAGATGCTACGTTTGTTAACCCCTACACCAACGAACATAAAACCGTTGTGGCTTTAACCTGTTCCGCCTGCCACACCGGCCAGCTAGATTTTATTAATGCTCAAAACCAACGCATCGGTTTGCGTATAGATGGGGGCAGCTCACTGGCCAACCCAACTTTATTCGAAGCTGAACTGGGTAAAGCATTATTATTAACAGAGAAAATTCCAACCCGGTTTAATCGATTTGCCAAACGCATTTTGGGCCAAAATTATACTTCAGAAGCAAAAGCCGCCCTTAAGAGCCAATTAAAACAATTGGTTCGCGAAGGATTACAACTGAAAAAAATTCGCGACACCAAGCATATTTATCCACTTGAATTAGGCTTTGGCCGTGTTGACGCATTAAATGATATTGGCAACCAAGTTTTTGCCTCACAATTGAGCGATAAAAACTGGGGTGTTTCAGCCGCGCCGGTTAATTTCCCACATATATGGGAAACCTCCTGGTTTGATTATGTGCAATACAATGGCTCTATTCCCAACCCTTTAGTGCGTAATATTGGCGAATCACTCGGTGTTAAAGCCCCTATTATTTTAACTGGGGACAAAAGTAATTGGTTTAAAACTTCCGTTAATATAAAAAACTTAGTGTTAATGGAAGAGTGGTTGGCGGGCCATGCACCCTACGATGGGTTGCGCGCACCAACCTGGCCAGAACAATTTTTAGGTGCCATTAACAGGGAAAAAGCTGCCAATGGCCAAGCCCTTTACGCAGAATTATGTGTTACCTGCCACTACGCCAGCCGAGATGTTTTACAGCGCGATGCTGTAGAAGAATCCCCTATTTATTGGACTTCTCGCAACAGTTTGGGCCAGCCCTTACTAAAAGTGGTAATGACGGATTTAAAAATTATTGGCACCGACCCTAAACAAGCGATGGATTTTATTGAGCGCAAGATTGATACAGCCAATTTGGGATTGGGTGTTATTAATGGAGGCGAAGCATTAACTTATGTTGTAGAGCAAACCGCTAAACGTTATTTTGCCGACAACAATATCTCTGAAGAAGATCAATTAAAGTTTACCAACGGCCATAAATTAGGTACCGAAGCCTCCCGAACGCCAACGGCTTACAAGGCCAGACCATTAACGGGCATTTGGGCAACGCCTCCATTTTTACATAATGGATCGGTTCCTACGCTTTATCATTTATTATCCCCAGCCAGCGAGCGCCCAAAACAATTCACACTTGGGAATAGGCTGTTTGATAGCAAAATGGTGGGTTATGAATTTTCACCGGTTCCTAATATTATTCCGTTTAATACACAGTTACCGGGTAATTCTAATTTAGGGCATGAATTTACCGATGGCACAGGCCAGGGGATTATTGGTCGCAAACTAACTGAAGCTGAACGCTGGGAATTGGTTGAATATCTTAAAACGCTTTAACTTAAAACCTCGATTAGTTGAGCGCCCAATATCTACAAAGTTTTATTTACACAGATTTTGGGTACTCAATTGACACATCTAAATTAAACACCGCGCGCCGTTAACCGCCTATACCAAATAAAACACACAACAAAAGAAACGACACATAAACCTTTCATTAATAAAAGCCACCATGGGCGCCACCAAGCCCCCGTATTAGCTTCAATTACATCACTAAGCCCGAACACAAAAAATGTTGATGCGGACAAAACCAATAATTTACAAAAGCGACTATGGCTCCCCTCCTTAAATAGCCTAGCCATCAGTGCAATTGACAGGGCAAACCAAAGCCCTGATTCAATATAGTTGAATTGAGAAATATTCATAACCACCACCATTTCACCTAATAAATTGCAACTATTTAGCTTATTGATTTCACTACGCA
>JBEGTZ010000194.1:0-19036 GCA_041179125.1 Pseudomonadota bacterium
CGTAAATATATGGCTGCGTCGCGGTGTTATTTAATCTTCTTATACACCGACTAAATGCGCCCTCGCTCATATTTCCGGGGGTGCCCTTACGTATTTTTTCAAATGATGCGCGCAATGGATGACGAACCAAACCTAGAAACCTCCCGACACAAAGAGAACAAAACATCCCCGATTAGCGCATAGAAATTCCTATGAGCCAATCGCTTTGGGTAGAATGCGCCCTCCTCTGCTCTTTTCGGCTCGCATTCTTATGATCTCTCGCCTCACTCCATCCCTGATTATCGCCATAAGCCTTGTGCTCTGGCCGCTCGGTCTATTAGCCGACCCACTAAATCCAACGGCAGAAACACCTGCCGAGAATCCAACACCGGCACCCGCCTCTAAAACGCTAAAAGAACAGATAGCGGATATCAAAAATGAACTGGCCGTTTTTAATCAAACTCTCGCCACTCAAGCGCCGGAGGCAGCAGACAAACCCGAGGATGAATACATAAATGAAAAACGTAATCGCCTAGAAAATGTCCAGCGTGCTTTAGAAGAACTATTCGCTAATGATCAACGGCAGGACGACCTTAAAAAACGCCAAGAAGTATTCGCGCAAGAGCGCGATAAAAAACAAGATCTTGAAAAAGGCCCGCCCTATGCCATCACATACAAAGATAAATTACAGCGTATTTTTGAACGCGCAGTATCGAATGTTTCTGCGCGCGAATTGCAAATTGAGTTTTTACAACAACAACTGCAAAATCAAATAACGGATTTAAAAAATACTGAAGCCAGTGTTCGCCAACAAGAAGAAATGCTTGAAAACAACAGCGAATCTACCAACACCATCAAACTACAACAACAAGTGGAGTTACAAAAACTTCGCTTAAAAGAGGTTCAATCCACACTAAATTTAACACAGGCCAATATCACCTATAACCAATCTTATTTGGAGCTGGAAAAAAACCAACGCTCAGCAGCGCAAATTAATCTTGACACTGCCAAAGGCCAGGTTAGCTTTACTAAAGAAGACCTGGATCGACTGACGGAAAAATACACTCAAAACCAGAAAGATTTCGCCAAAGAAGGGGAAGCGGTTTATAAATATGCCAAACAAGTGCGCCGCGACTACGACAACAAACAACAGGAACTCACCACTGAAAAAGACAAACCACACGCCCCAGAAGATACAACCTACGAGCCAAAAATAACTGAGCTAAATAAACAAGTAAATGATTTAACACGCGAACTAGAGCGCGCCGACCGACTGGTTGAAATGGTGCAACACTCCGTTGATATTGCGGCGGTAAAACGCATGTTATGGGAGGCGCGCTTTAAAGTATTCCAACAAAAAAGCCCTGAAATATTAGCCTCAACCAGAGAAACAGTTAATAATGCCAACCGCTGGATTTCTGGGCGCAGTGATTTATTAATCGCCAAAGTACAGCATGATTTTATCGACGAACAAACACTCGCCAAGCAGCTAAAAGGCAAGGTAAATTATCAAGTACTGCGAGAGCGCATTATGGATGATGCCGAGCGCGTGTTATGGCTAGCCAAACAACTCGATAACGAAATCAACGCCAATACATCCAATGGCTCCCTCAGCAAACAACTAAAAACGAGTAGCGAATCATTTTTTTACACCATAAAACAACTGTGGTCCTATGAGGTATTCTCCGTAGAAGACACGGTAAAAGTTGATGGAAAAACAGTAACGGCCAGCCGTGGCGTCACGGTGAGCAAATTAATAAAGGTTTTGTTCGTTATATTATTTGGTGCTTTGGCTGTGGTATTGCTAGCACGCTGGGGTGAGCATCACGCCATAAAAAAATGGGGTTGGCGCAAAGAATCTGCTCGACTGGCTCGCCGCTGGATACATGGCATAGGGTTTGTAATATTAACGCTTAGCGCGCTGAGCTGGGCAAACATCCCCTTAAGTATTTTTGCATTTATGGGGGGGGCCTTAGCCATCGGCTTTGGTTTTGGCGTGCAAAATTTGCTTAAAAATCTTATGAGCGGTGTAATGCTTTTATTGGAGCGGCCACTACGCATTGGTGATTTAATTGAGTTAGACGGAGTACAAGGAACTGTTATTAATATTGGCATTCGATCAGTCACCATTCGCAGCGGAAATGGTGTGGAAACTCTCGTTCCCAACAGTATATTAATAGAACAAAAATTAACTAACTGGACTTACTCAAACAATATTGTGCGGTTTAGTTTTTCCATTGGCGTTGATTACAACAGCCCCGTTGAACAGGTACGCGAACTATTAAAAAATATTGTTTCCGAGCACGCCCACATCATTAAAAGCCCGGCACCCGAAGTTTCTTTTGACGATTTTGGTTCTAGTTCATTGGTATTCAATATTTATTACTGGCTTGACATCAGCGCAGAACCTGGCTCGCGACAAATAGCCAGCGAATTACGTTTTACAATATTAAAAGCATTTGCAGAGGCGAATATTCATATTGCGTTTCCACAGCGAGAAATTCACCTGCACACCAGTGGCACCCCCATTAAAGTGCAGGAAGCCTCAGCCGAACAAGACAAAACAGGCTAGTATGCGCGTATTAATTCAACGGGTTAGCCAAGCAAGCGTTCATGTGGAAGATGCGCTAATTGGCAAAATTAAACATGGGTTATTAGTATTGGTCGGCATTGAACCTACCGATAACACGCTTACGCTCACCAAGATGGCCAATAAATTATTGGCCTACCGTGTATTTAATGACACCGAAGGAAAAATGAATTTAAACGTACAGGAAGTAAATGGCGGTTTATTATTGGTTTCACAATTTACCCTCGCTGCCAACACAGACAAAGGTTTGCGCCCTGGATTTAGCAGCGCAGCAGTGCCTACACTGGCCGAACCCCTATTTAATGAATTTGTAATGCTTTTGCGTGCGCGCTGGAGTGACATCCATACAGGACGCTTCGGTGCCAACATGCAGGTTTCATTGATTAACGACGGCCCCGTGACATTTTTATTAGACATAAAATAGCATTTACTTTTAAGGGTGCCTTGCGGAAATTCAATTTTCAAGCCGAGGATGCCAAAGCCGAGGGAGGGGTTTATGCGGTATAAATGACCGACCGAGCACGAAAATAACGAAGTGCGCACACGAACAGTGGATTTCCGGAAGTGCCCTTAAACACAAAACAGAACCTACTCCCAACTTAAAATAGATCCCCCCATGTTTCGATTTTTCGAAAATATAATAGACCCATTTAAACCCACCTCTATTACTGAGCCGCCAAAAGGACTGTGGGCTTTTTGCACACATTACTCCAAAGGTATATGGCCTATTTTAGTGGCTATGGCATTTGCCACAGCGGCGGTATCCGGCATAGAGGTGAGCCTATTTCATTTTTTAGGTTCGCTCGTGGATAAATTGAACCAGAATACACCACAAACCCTTTGGCAGCAGGCCGGTCACGATTTGGGATTTATGGCATTTTTAATTCTGGTGGGATTACCCATAGCCGTTTATTTACGCGGTTTATTGGTTCACCAAAGTCTATTGGGTAATTACCCCATGCAAATTCGCTGGAGAATTCATCAATATTTATTGGGCCAAAGCGTTAGTTTTTATCAAGATGAATTTGCAGGCCGCATCGCCACAAAACTTATGCAAACTGCGCTGGCTGTTCGGGAAACCATACTGAAAATATTGGATGTTTTTTTATACGTAATAGTATTTTTCACCGGCATTTTAGCCATGACCTTCGCGCTGGATTGGCGTTTGTGTGTTCCTTTTTTAGGTTGGCTTGCTGCTTATATTGGGTGCTTGGTTTATTTTATCCCACGCTTAACACAGGCCGCCAGCCTGCAAGCAGATGCACGCAGTGAAATGACAGGACGGATTGTTGATACCTATACCAATATTCCCACCGTGAAATTATTTTCACACCACAAACGCGAAGCTGAATATGCGCTGGAAGGGATGCAAGAATTTTTAACAACTGTACACCCACAAATGCGGCTCGTGACTTTATTTAGCACCAGCGTGTGGATCATTAACGCCCTACTTATTTTTTCTACATCAGCGCTGTCTATTGCATTATGGCAAGAACAAGCCCTTACCACGGGTGCCATCGCCACAGCTATTGGTGTGGTATTACGGCTTTACGGTATGAGCCAATGGATTATGTGGGAGGTTTCCAGTTTATTTGAAAATATTGGCACTGTGTACGATGGAATTAATAGCATCGCACGCCCCCAGTTATTACGCGATGCCCCCAATGCTAAACAATTACACTTGTCAGATGGTTCAATTACTTTTGATGATGTGTGTTTTGACTATGGCAAAGCTGACAACATTATTGACCATCTTAACTTAACCATTAAACCCGGTGAAAAAGTCGGTTTCGTTGGGCGCTCAGGCGCGGGAAAATCCACTTTGGTTAATCTATTATTGCGTTTTTATGATGTTAAATCAGGAGGGATTTTAATTGATGGGCAAAATATTAAAGAGGTATCTCAAGAAAGTTTGCGCGCTAACATCGGCATGGTTACACAGGATACGTCTTTATTACATCGCTCCGTGCGCGATAATATTTTATACGGCAAGCCCATTGCCAGCGAGGAAGAATTAATTCATGCAGCAAAACAAGCCCGCGCTGAAGATTTTATTCTCACACTCGCCGATGCCAAAGGACGTACAGGGTTTGATGCTCATGTGGGCGAGCGCGGTGTGAAACTCTCTGGCGGGCAGCGTCAACGCTTAGCCATTGCCCGCGTACTGCTTAAAAATGCGCCCATTTTGATTCTCGACGAAGCAACATCCGCCTTGGACAGCGAGGTTGAAGCGGCCATACAAGATAATTTAATGCAATTAATGCAAGGCAAAACTGTGCTTGCCATCGCCCATCGGCTTTCGACTATTGCAGCATTAGACCGTTTAATCGTATTGGATAACGGAAAAATTATTGAACAAGGCAGCCACGAGGAACTGATTAAACAAAATGGACTTTATGCTCAGCTATGGGCACATCAATCCGGAGGGTTTTTAGCGGAGGATATTCAACCTAAAAACCTCAGTTGAGTTCAGCTGAGGTTTTTAGGTTTAACCTGCTAAAAAATTAACCCTGCCTACAAGCGATTAAGTTGGCTTGATACCGGCTGTACAGGAAGCAATTTGACCCCTGGCAACACTTTTTTTATTTGTTCCTGAAGCGTTAAGGCATCTGATTGATGCGCAATAAGCACAAGGCTGCCGCCAAACCCGCCGCCATTTAAACGCACGGCCACTTTATCCCCCATCGCATTTTTTATTTGGCTCACCCAGCTATCTAAACGCTCTGTAGTTACATCGTAATCTTGCCGCAAAGAGGCTTGTGATAACGCAAAACAAGCCGCCAGTTGTTGTATATCGCTTCCCCCTAAAAACTCCACCATCTGCAAGCACCGGCTGTTTTCCGTCACAACGTGGTGGGCACGCTTGTGAATAATAGGATCCAGATTTTCCTTTTCACTCTCCAGGTGCTGCAAGGTGACATCTCGCAAATGTGCAACGCCCAGTGCATTGGCTGCGGTGCGGCATTGAATGGTGCGCTGAGCAATGGCGCTATCTAAAAATTGTTTTGGCTCATCTAAATCAATAACAAAAATCCGCCACTGCGGATTAATCTGCACGGGTGATAGGTGCTGGGTTTGCGCATCGTGCAGATAAGCAAACCCCGCTTTGGCGGTGGCTAACACCCAAGGCTTAGCATCGGTAGGATCAAGCCTTGCATACCGACGCTTTACCTCCCAGCACACATGGGCTAATTCACGCGGAACAAATTCCACCCGGTTACAGCTCAGCAGAGCGGAGGCTGCGGCGTAAATCACACTATATACAAATGAAAACCCTGCCGACGAAGGCACCTGGCAATGCAAATAAAGATTAAGCCCCAAGGAAAGGGAATAGCGAGAAAATAACT
Source organism: Pseudomonadota bacterium (assembly GCA_041179125.1). GTDB lineage: Bacteria > Pseudomonadota > Gammaproteobacteria > Pseudomonadales > Cellvibrionaceae > CAMCXE01. The sequence continues at coordinate 5,917 of JBEGTZ010000194.1, forward strand.
GCTCGGTGAGATTGCGCAATATGTTTGACCAATCAAATTCATTATCTTGCGCGATCAAAGCACACACTTCCCATTCGCGAATCTCCTCGGGAAAATAATTACACACCACACGAAAGGTACTGTCAGTGCGTACTGTCGCCGCAGCCCAAGTACCACGGTTGATGGTGGTAATAATTTGTAAGCCTTGATTGTAATCGGTGTGCTCGCCCATCAAATTAATGAGGCCTGGAGCAAATAATAAAAGATGGGGTTGCTGCTGGTAGTGATCCACAAACAGACGGGTGATGGGATTTTCCGTAAGCATAAAAAACTCGCAAAAACTTCAGTTACGAGTTAGATACTAGACTGTGAAGAGGATAAAAGGAAATATAAGGGGATGGGGTGACTGATGGGGCTCGAACCCACGACCACCGGAATCACAATCCAGGGCTCTACCAACTGAGCTACAGTCACCACTGTTTGAGCCGGTGCAAATGGCGCGCCCGGCAGGAGTCGAACCTGCGACCCACGGCTTAGAAGGCCGTTGCTCTATCCAACTGAGCTACGGGCGCATTCAGACCCATAAAAAAAATGGTCGGAGAGGAGGGATTCGAACCCCCGACATTCTGCTCCCAAAGCAGACGCGCTACCAGACTGCGCTACACTCCGACACTCACACGAACACTTATGGGTGCCCCTGGAAGAGGTGCGCATATTACTGGCGCCTCCGGCCCTCGTCAATACTCTATGTTAAAAATTCCGCCTTGTTTTACAATCTGCGGAAAATAGGTTTAAAGCGCTGAAAATATAGGTTTTTTACGGAGGCACCCACACAGCATACTGGCGCGCCACCGTATACACACCACAAACTAAGGGCGCCGGAAGAATTAATCCTAAAAACCTCAGTTGGATCACCGGGCACACAAAAAACTGTATTTTGAGAAATGCCCTTATTACCGACAGTTACGCATAAATCCTGCACGGGTTAGAATTACCCAAATACAAAAGAGAGCACGCCATGTCGCACGACGATAACACCACCCGGTTGAATGTATCCCTACCCGAGACACACGCCCAGCATATCCTGTCGATAGAGTTTTTTTATGCGGGAAAAAAATACCCCGTTAATATGAACAAATTGCCCTTCATGATTGGACGAGAAGAACAGAGCTGCGATTTAGTCATTGATGGCGCCATGATTTCACGCAACCACTGCTCCATTGAAATACGGGAAAACCAATTAGGTTTGATGGATAAATCAACCAACGGCACATTTGTAAAACTGGGCCGCGCGGAAAGTGTGTTTATTCGCAATGAGTTTTGCCCGCTGGCTGGGCAGGGCTATATTAAACTTGGCGAGGCACTTAGCTTGGATGACGCACAATTATTAATGTTTAAAGTGGTAAGCCGTTAGCGCTACGTGCTAAAACACGAATATAAGGAAGAAGGCGTCATTAGATTTCCAGAGGCGCCCTAAACATAAATCTGAGTTTATAAATCTCTACAGCAAGCGGTCATAACGCTTGCTCAACAACTCATAGAATTGCTCGCGCAACTTCATTATTCCTGTTTTAAGTTCTGAAATTTCCTGATCGCTGATATCCGTGCGGCCTACATATACTTGTTTTCTAAATAACGCGATTCGGGACGCGTACAAGCGCAATGTTTTTTCCATGGTTTTTTCGCCGAGCATTAATAGTTTTGCTTCGGCATCGGCCAATTGATCAAACTCCCGCACTAACACCTCATTTACACTCTCAAGCTCCAACCGACGCGAGGAAGGCCAGGCGTTGCCAAACCGGGTGGATTCAATCACCAGTGCAGAATATTTCGCAAAATGATGATTAACCTGCCCCACGCTGCCCGAGATATTTTCCAAAATATCTAATTTACGCTGCGCCATTTGAGGTTGTTGTTTCATATGCCGTGTTTTTTGAAACAGCCAAGCGGCGCTGATGGCTATAACACCGCCAAGGCCAACTTTGAGCGTGGTGTCAATTAAAATCCAGGCTGCGTCTAAGTTCATAACTAAGTGCTCTTGAAGCCAAAAAAGTGACGGAATTGAGTTCACCATTGGGTTTAGCAAAGAGCGCTCCAACCTTGCTCAGATGAAAATTATTATTAAAAATCTGGGCGAGTGAAAACGGCGTAAGCCTCGGGGATTCGATAATGAAATTAAAAACACAAGGCAGCCTCACTGGCGGTTCATATTTTTAATTTTTTGCTGGAGGGATTAATAGGTTGAGAGATATGGGTGATCCAACCGAGGCTCCTAGGTTAAATTTGGTTCCACTTGCACACGAAGGCCAACATTAAGTTTATGCCGATGGCGCCGCTACCAGAATGGATTAACTCGATAGTTACGATTATTTATGCATCGCATCAATGAATAAATTAAAACTGAAAAAGGATTTTGGTTAAGCATTTTTATCTAACTAACCCCCAGTCACAGGCGGAAAAAATGCCACTTCATCCCCAGGCTTAACCCAGGTTTCGGCATTCGCTAATTGATGGTTAACCGCCGCCTTAATATGCTGGCCCGCCAGGGCATTCCAGCTGGGGCCGCGCTGGATAAGTTGGGTTTTTAATTCCTCCAGGGTTATTGGCGCTGTGTGTTCAACACTTTCCTCACGCAACCCCAGCGCCTGCGCCAATGCGGCGAAATACACTATTCGGCTGGGCTTAGCCATGTACATTTTCATCCGAAGGTGAATAAAACCAATCACCGGAGCGACCACCAGTTTTTGAAATCAAGCGCACGCCGTCAATGTGAAGGGTTTTATCTACGGATTTACACATGTCATAGAGTGTTAGTGCGGCAATGCTCACAGCGGTCAATGCCTCCATTTCCACGCCGGTTTGCCCATGTAAGCCTGCACAGGCCGATATAATTGCTCGGCTTCCGGCGGCATCTAGGCTTATATCTACCGCAATATGGTGAATAGACAACGGGTGGCACAACGGAATTAATTCTGCGCATTTTTTAGCGGCCTGAATTCCTGCAATACGCGCCACCGCCAATACATCCCCCTTGGCAAACCCGCCCTCTTGAATAAGCGCCAGGGTTACAGGCTGCATATAAACGTAACCTCGGGCAGTGGCTTTGCGATGCGTATTGGGTTTATCGCCCACATCAACCATTTGGGCATGCCCTTGGTTATCCAGGTGAGAAAATTGTTTCGACGTCATAACGGCGGCCTAATTGTTGATATGTAATGCCTCATTAAGCGCGATGGCGCTGCGATTGGTTTTGCATTCCACCGCACCATTGAGTGAATTACGACGAAATAATAAATCTGAGTGCCCGGCTAATTCCCGTGCTTTTAGGTGTTTCACCAGCATATTGCTCTCGTCCAATAAAGCTACTTTGGTTCCTGCGGTAATGTACAAGCCGGACTCAACCGTGCAGCGATCCCCTAACGGAATACCTATGCCTGCATTAGCGCCAATTAAACAACCTTTACCCACTGAAATAATTAAATTACCCCCGCCGGAGAGCGTGCCCATAGTGGAACAACCACCGCCAAGGTCCGACCCTTCGCCCACGATAACTCCTGCGGATATACGCCCCTCCACCATACTGGTACCGAGGGTTCCGGCGTTAAAATTGACGAAGCCTTCATGCATGATGGTTGTACCTTCGCCCAAATAGGCACCTAAACGCACCCGGCCTGTGTGGGCAATGCGAACACCTTTGGGTACAACGTAATTGGTCATTTTGGGGAATTTATCCACGCTATCCACCGTTAAAACCTCACCGTTACAACGGGCCATTAATTGATGCTGGGGTAATTCTTCTATATCAATGGCGCCTCGGTTGGTCCAAGCCACATTGGGCAGAACGGCAAAAATGCCATCCAATGCGGTTTCATGGGGTTTCACTAAACGGTGGCTTAAAAGTTGTAGCTTTAAATAGGCTTCAGGGACTGATTTGGGGCCTGAATTTTCCGCCAAAAAAACGGCTACCAGTGGTTGTGTGCTGTGCTGCAAGCTCATTAACACTGCAGATAATTCACTACCTTCAACAACCTGAGCCATTTGCACCGCAACGGCTTGTGAAAACGCAATCACTGCATTGCCACCGGTATAACCCAATAAATCGGACAGGGTTTGCAGCGCCTCAGCCTGCGGGTGCAATAAGGGTTTGGGGTAAAACACTTCCAACCATTGGTTTTTACTGTTTTGAGTGCCTACACCCAGGCCGAAAGCATAGAGTTGTGTCATGGAGCGTACCTTATTAATGATGCGAAAAAATAGTGTGGTATTGGGCGGCATCAAAACCGCAATAAAATTGAGTATTCACTTGCAAAACAGGGCGTTTAATCAGTGTGGGGTAGCGGTGTAAAAGCGGCAGGCAATTCCCTGATGTAACCTCAGCCTGCTCCTGTGGGGTTAATTGCCGGTAGGTCGTGCTGCGGATATTCACCATGTCGGCCCCAAGCTTGGCGTACCATTCAGCGATTTGCTCAACAGCAATCGGCGGCTTACGCATATCCACAAATTCATAACCGATGGCCGCATTATCTAACCAATTGCGCGCTTTTTTTACGCTATCACACGTGGTTATGCCAAATAATCGAACCGCCATTCACCCACCTAAAAAGCCGAAATCATACCACAGCTTGTTCCGTATTCACCTTTGGCACCGGCTTTGCTGTTGCCTTTAACATCCTCTTTTCCGACGGAATATTGACATGGCAACTAAAAAACCCGCACCGGCAGCAGAAGCTGCTGCGCCCGCTGCCGGCAAAGGTAAAGGCAAAAAAGGCCTCATTATTATGATCGTACTGGGCATAGTACTGATTACTATTTCAGTGGGCGGCACCATCGCCGCGCTTAAATTCATGGGCAATAAAGGCGATGACAGCAAAAAAGATGAGCACACCAAAGAAGAAGAGCATCCCAAAGAAGAAGTCGCATTAGGATCGACCGATGAAAAAGGCAATCCAAGACCAACACTCTACCTCGAATTAAAACCCGAAATTGTAGTGAGCTTTGATGTAGCCGGACGGCAGCGATTCTTAAAAGCCACTGTCAATATGGTGACTTACGACCCCATCGTAGAAACCGCACTCACGCTACACCAACCGATGATCGCCAACGCCATTGTTATGCTCATTAGTGGAAAACAATTTGAGCAACTACAAACAGTGGAAGGAAAAGAAGCCCTAAGAGCTGAAGCGTTCACCATCATTAATGGTTTAATCGAAAAAGAAACGCATAAAAAAAATGGCATAACTCAAGTGTTATTTTCTGAATTTGTACTGCAATAAAGCGAGATTGACGTGCAAGATTTACTCTCACAAGACGAAATTGATGCTCTATTACACGGCGTAGATGATGGTGCCGTAGAAACAGAAATGGATGCAGACCCAAAGGCCGTTAAAAATTACGACCTTACCAGCCAAGACCGCATCGTGCGCGGTCGTATGCCCACATTGGAAATGATCAACGAACGTTTTGCACGCTACACCAGAATTAGTATGTTTAATTTATTACGCCGCACAGCAGATGTATCAATTGGCGGCATACAAATTCAAAAATTTGGCGAATATGTTCACACACTTTACGTACCCACCAGTTTAAACATGGTGAAATTCCGTCCCTTACGCGGCACCGCATTGTTTATTCTTGATGCAAAATTAGTATTTAAACTTGTAGATAATTTTTTTGGCGGCGATGGGCGGCACGCCAAAATTGAAGGTAGGGAATTTACACCCACTGAATTGCGCGTTGTACAAATGGTGCTGCAACAAGCGTTTGTTGATTTACACGAAGCCTGGCGCGCTGTTAAAAAAATAGATTTTGAATATATCAATTCTGAAGTAAACCCCTCTATGGCCAATATCGTAAGCCCAAGTGAGGTTGTGGTAGTCAGTACATTCCATGTTGAGCTTGATGGTGGTGGTGGAGAAATGCATATCACCATGCCCTACTCTATGGTTGAACCAATACGAGAAATATTAGATGCCGGATTACAAAGTGATTCCGACGAACGCGATGACCGCTGGGTGAAAGCACTGCGCGAAGACATTATGGATGCCAAGGTTGATTTAGAAGCCGATATCGTAACCCGCGAATTAACGCTACGCGATATTGTTGAACTGCGACCGGGCGATATTATCCCGATTAATATGCCTATTGCACACACACTCACGGCCAATGGCGTACCCATGTTTAATGTTCAATTAGGCCGCAGCGGTGAGAATTTAGCATTAAAAGTATTAGACAAACACCAACGCTTACACATGCTTGCCACCTCAGCAGGAGAAACAATAAATGAGTGACGATATTGAACAAGACAACATAGCCGATGAGTGGGCCGCAGCACTGGAACAACAAGAGCGCGAAGAACAAGCTCAAACACTCAGCTATGAAGAACTCAAAGACGAAAGCCAAGGCGTGGAAGGTAGACCAGAACTAGACGTCATTCTGGATATTCCAGTTACCATTTCCATGGAAGTTGGTCGTACGCCCATTAGCATTCGTAACCTATTACAACTAAACCAAGGCTCTGTTATTGAGCTTGACCGGCTTGCCGGTGAACCGTTAGATGTTTTAGTTAATGGAACACTCATTGCCCACGGAGAAGTAGTAGTGGTAAATGAAAAATTCGGCATACGCATGACGGATGTAATCAGCCCCAGCGAACGCATTAAAAAATTACGCTAGGAACTACAAATGAAACCACTGCGCCATTTATTTATTTTATTCACAGCGCTATGCGCAATCACCTGTGCAAACACAGCCTGTTTGGGGGCTGAAACAACCGACAGCCCCACATCAAACAACTATCCATTTGGCGTTAGTAGCAACCCAAAAGAATCTAAACAGCCAACACCCAACAATGAGGCAAGCGTTATTAAAACCTTAGGTGGGCTGGGGTTGGTTCTGGGATTAATATTTGCCTTAGCCAAAATTGGTAAAAAATTCCACCCCAACATCTCGGCCCCCAACCGTGCATTAAAAATACTATCAACACTTTCTTTGGGCACCAAAGAAAAAGTTGCGCTGATACAAATAGGCGAAAAACAACTGCTCATCGGCGTAACCACACACAACATCAATACTCTGTTAGAGCTTGCAGAACCCATAGATATTGATAACAGCAAACCCATCAATGAAAAAACACCTCTTAGCGCACGCACCGCCTCGGAGTTCTCACGCAAACTGAATGAATTCTTGCTTGCAGGGCAGCGCAACAAATGAAGAAAGTTTTTAATTTTGTATTCGTGGTTTGTATTTTAATTTTTAATACAACCTCGCTCTATGCAGACACCACCGCCGCCGCAAATAACACTGCCATAACACCGAACATAAGCGCCACACTTACAGCGCCCACGGCACCTAATTTGGGCGGGCTACATGCAGTTTCGGTTAAAACCAACGCCAATGGAACCCAGGAATATTCAGTAAGCCTACAGATACTCCTGTTAATGACTGCGCTGACTTTTTTGCCAGCGTTTTTAATTATGATGACATCCTTTACACGCATCATCATTGTGTTTTCCATATTGAGGCAAGCACTGGGCTTACAACAAGCACCCTCCAACCAAATATTAATTGGCTTATCACTTTTTTTAACGCTGTTTATTATGTCTCCGGTGCTCAACAAAATTAACGAACAGGCCTACCAGCCCTATATCCAAGAAAAAATATCGCCGCAAGAAGCCATAGAAAAAGCCAAAAAGCCACTTCATGAATTTATGATAGGACAGACACGCCAAAGTGACTTACAATTATTTTTCCGCATATCCAATACAAAATCAGTGCAATCGCCAGACGATGTACCTTTTTTATTATTAGTACCCGCTTTTATTACCTCGGAACTCAAAACAGCTTTTCAAATTGGATTTATCATTTTTATTCCATTTTTGGTTATCGACATTGTGGTGGCCAGCGTACTTATGGCAATGGGTATGATGATGCTATCACCACTGATTATCTCGCTTCCCTTTAAAATAATGCTGTTTGTTTTGGTGGATGGATGGGCTCTTATCATAGGGACACTGGCCGCAAGTTTTGGCATTTAATAATAAAAATTAACTCAAAATAGAGGACTCCTATGACGCCTGAAGTCGCACTTGATTTATTCGCACAGGCTTTTTGGCTTACCATTACTATGGTTTTGGTCATTGTAGGCCCGAGCTTAGCCGTTGGCCTTACGGTCAGTGTATTCCAAGCGGCAACGCAAATTAATGAACAAACATTGAGTTTTTTACCTCGCCTAATTGTCACCCTGCTCACCATTATGGCAACCGGATCTTGGATGCTCAGAAAATTAATGGAACTATTTAACCAGCTGATGCTGGATATTCCACACATCATTGGTTAACCCATGCTGCCGATTACATTATCGGATCAACAACTAGCGCTGTGGTTGGGGCAATTTTTACTGCCGCTAACACGTTTTAGCGGATTACTAATGCTGATGCCTGTTATCGGCACTCGCTTAGTTTCCGCCCGCACGCGCATGGTATTGGCATTTTGGCTATCCATAATAACCATTCCACTATTGCCGCCACCGCCCCAGTTAGATTTGCTTTCGCTCTCAACCCTTTTAATCATAGGGCAAGAATTATTATTAGGCATGATGATGGGGTTTATCTTCATGCTGGTATTCCAAGTATTTGTACTGGCCGGGCAATTTATGGCGTTAAAATTAGGCATGGGATTTTCAGCAATGAACGACCCCACCACAGGAGTTTCAGTCACGTCGTTATCACAATTTTATCTACTGCTGGTAACGCTGTGTTTCATAGGAATAAATGGGCACATTTTGTTAATAGAAGCATTAATGCACAGCTATCAAATATTTCCATCCGGCTCCATCACTTTATCTCGGGAGCACTTTATTAAAATTGCATTTTTAAGCAGTTGGCTATTTGAAAAAGCATTGGTTATGTCCCTGCCTGTTTTTGCATTTTTAATGGTTGTTAATATCGCATTTGGCATCATGAGTCGATCCGCACCTCAATTAAACATATTTGCAGTTGGATTTCCGTTTACCGTTTTATGTGGCTTGCTTATGATCGGCTTTGGTTTAAATACATTTTTAGCCGATTTCGAAACCATTATTGACCAAGGGTTTGCACACTTAGAAACCATTACACTGACTCCCTAACAGAGCATTAACCGTGGCAGAAGAGCATAGTAGTGAAGATAAAACAGAAGAAGCAACGCCGCGAAGACAAGAAAAGGCGCGTGAAGAAGGGCAAATTCCACGTTCAAGAGAACTCACCACCGCCTTAGTATTAATGGTGTCGCTCGTTGCGCTTTGGATTTTTGGTGGGCACATGGTGCGCACCATGCTCACAATTTTTAAACGTAATTTTTCCATTAATCGAGAAACGTTATTCGATCCACAGATCATGGTGGGCTATTTTGTATCCTCCTTAATGGATGGACTGTGGGTGCTCATTCCTTTTGCAGGTTTAACTGTTTTGGCGGCACTTGTTGCGCCCGTGGCTTTAGGTGGCTGGTTGTTTAGCTTAAAAAGTGCGATGCCAAAACTTAATCGCATGGACCCAATGGCCGGTTTAAAACGTATGTTTTCAACCAAATCACTCATTGAATTAGGCAAAGCATTAGGAAAAGTTGGTTTGGTTATTTTATTTTCCTATTTAATTATTAGCAGCATGTTAAGTGCCATAGTCGGCCTCAGCCAAGAACCCAGCACCCAAGGCATGTCTCACATGCTGTCGCTGTGTTTTTGGGCCAGTATTGTTATCGCTTCATCTACATTAATTATTGCCGGCATTGACATACCGATACAGCTGTGGGAATTCACTAAAAAATTAAAAATGACCTTGCAAGAGGTCAAAGATGAAATGAAAGATTCCGAAGGACGCCCAGAAGTTAAAGGTCGCATTCGCCAATTACAACGGGAAATGTCTCAGCGCCGAATGATGGCAAATGTACCCAATGCCGACATAGTAATCACCAACCCCACACACTATGCAGTGGCACTGAAATACGACCCACTTAAACCCGGCGCGCCTATTTTATTGGCAAAAGGTGTGGACCATACTGCACTGAAAATTCGTGAAATAGCCAAAGCCGCAGGTATTGAATCCGTAGAAGCCCCCGCCCTCGCCCGCTCAATTTTTCACACCACCCAATTAGACCAAGAAATTCCCACCGGGCTTTATGTTGCCGTGGCCCAGGTACTCGCCTATGTGTTTGGTTTGCGCAGTTACCGCAAAGGACAAGGCGAAAAACCGCAGTATCCTCGCAGCATTACGGTACCTAGAGATCTTTATTTTGATTAAAAGAGCTTCCGGAAATTAAGGCGCAAGCGCTCATCAATGCGTTTTACCCACATCCGTTCTACACTAAACAAATGACGCCCACAGGTTTTTGCGGTATGGAGTTACTGCGGCAAGAGGTTTAACTATTCATGAATATTGTCAGCGTGTTAGTCATCTGTAGCATTTTGATGATCGCGTCTTTATTTGTGGTAAGTTTTGTTAATCATCAACACACCCGAAAACGTGTGGTGACACATAAAGTCTGGGAATTAAGACGGCGAATTAATGAGCTTGAAGAGGTGGGCGCAGCCATAGAACCCCTAGTAGAAAGCCCTATAATTCCCAAAATAATCAACGACGAAATTATCGACTTAATACACACCGCCACCAATCTTGACCCAAGTATTATTTACCTTGAAAGTAATTTAAGAACCGCCCAGGCTTTATCGGAAACATATTTGGAACAATCATCCCCCAGTGTTTTATACCGCGTACAACCCAGCGATGCCGCCATTGCCCGTGCGCAGCATTATCTTCAAGAAGCAGGCCGCATTGTTCGCAGCCAACAAGTTGCAGGCAGAATTAACAGCACTGAAATGGATCAATTTATTAGCGAGTTGGGCTGGGCGCATTTAATGGTGGAAGTATTAAGCCATGTTAGCCAAGGCCATAAAGCACTATCGCGCTCGGATGTTTTAAGTGCTTATGGGTATTACCGCAATGCGGTCAATAAATTGATGACATCTACCGTGAGTGATGAACGCAAACATCGGTTAATTCGCGAAGTTTCAGAAATTCTACAAAATAAACGCAAAGCTGTATCACTGGATTTAATGCCCGAATCAACGTTTAATCCAGCCTCCAACACACCGGATCTTCCTCAGCAGGGCATGTGATTACAAACATATCGCCCCCTCACAAACCGTTAATATTTGCGCGCTAATAAATGGACATAACGGCCTAAATCCCGGTAGGGCAGCTTTTGAGAAAACGCTAATTCCTGCTCAATAAGTGCCTCTCCCTGTTGCGCAAGCAATGCCGTATCAAGAATATAATCATGGAACACACGGATACCGCTGTGGCAAACAATATTTAAATTAAGCGCCTGAAACCAACGAATAACCTCAAAAGGATCCAAAGGGTTCAGCGGCGTTAAACTACCCTGCTTGCCCCTATAATCAGCGGATTTAATTTTTTTGTAATTTGCACGCAATAAATTTTTAAATATCACACCATGAACATTGTAAAAAATAACCGATAACCATGCTTCAGGTTTCATAAAAGGGGTCAAAAAAGGCAATAAATCCTGCGGCGCTTGCATCCACTCCATCACCGCATGACACAAAACACCGTCAAACTGCGCCGTTAAATAATGATCCATCTCCTGCAAAGAACAGCAAATAAATTCTGCTTGATGTAACAAACCCGCCTGAGAGAACGCGTTTTTCGCCTCCGCTAACATATCCCTAGAAACATCCACAAGCGTCACGTGGTGCCCCATAGCAGCTAACATCAAGGCAAATTGCCCTTGCCCAGCGCCCACATCCAACCAGCGTTGTGGCTGCGCGCTAATCCATTGCGAAAAATCTCGTTCCAATACCCGCAAACGTAGTTTTCCCTTTAAAGATTCATAAATATTTTTTTTAAAGCGCGGGGTTAAATCGTTAAAATTGCGATCGGTATCGGGATGTTTAGGCGGCACAAGCGACTCAATAATGGGCGATGATGGGCGATGTATTGTAGGGCGCCTCCAAAAATTCAATTTTCGGAAGCGCACTGCATTTACCGGCATAGCTCTTGGCGACAAGCCGGAATGCTCTATAATGCGCGGCCATTAAATTAGAGGATACGATCATGTTGAAGGTCAATGAATATTTTAACGGTACGGTTAAATCCATCGCCCTACAAACCGCCAGCCTGCCTGCCACTGTCGGTGTGATGGAAGCCGGTGAGTACGATTTTGGCACCGACTGCAAAGAAGTAATGACTGTAGTGAGCGGCACACTGGAAATTCAACAACCCGGCGAAAGCACTTGGCAAACCTATATTGATGGGCAAACATTTGAAGTGGACGCCAATGTACGCTTCAAAGTAAAGGCCCTCACCGATACCGCCTACCTCTGCAAATACTGGCGCTAAGTACACCGCGCACATTTCGTGCTGGAAATTTAAGCTTCGCACCACGCTTTTTTAGCGTTGCCCGCCAGTCAATTACCACACATTCAGGGTTTTGATCCCGCCAAAGCCCTTATTGCTTTATTTTTGATCAGTTTCACCCTATAATCGCACGCCCTTTTCCCCGCCACCGCAACCTCACTGCGGCGGCCCTTGGTTTATTTATGACAGATATCACGCAATTTTCCGATTTTTCACTCAAAGCTACACTCCTCTCCGCACTAAAAGAAATTGGCTACGAACAGCCCTCCCCCATTCAAGCGCAAGCTATCCCAAGCCTACTCAACGGCCATGATGTATTAGGTATGGCGCAAACTGGCACTGGGAAAACAGCCGCATTTGCACTGCCCGTGCTCAATGCAATGGACTTAAAAAACCGACACCCCCAGGCATTAATATTAACGCCCACCCGCGAATTGGCGATTCAAGTGGCTGAGGCGTTTCAAAAATACGCTCACAATTTAAAAGACTTTCACGTATTACCTATTTATGGCGGCCAAAGTATGGTGAGCCAATTACGTGCGCTTGAGCGTGGTGTACACATTGTTGTGGGCACACCAGGCCGGGTGATGGACCATTTACGCCGTAAATCACTAGACCTAGACGGGCTAACTCACGTAGTACTGGATGAGGCCGATGAAATGCTGCGCATGGGTTTTATTGATGATGTGGAGTGGATTTTGGATCACGCCCCCGCAGACCGACAAACAGCGTTA
>JBEGTZ010000195.1:0-5031 GCA_041179125.1 Pseudomonadota bacterium
TCAGTCGGTCATTTATACCGCATAAACTCCCTCCTTCGGCTTGGGCATCATGCGTCGCTCTACCTCGATTTCATTCCCGATGAAATTCTACCTCCCCCATCCGTGGGGTCGTCCTGCATCCATGCAGTCGTCCGTGCGAAAATGCCTCGCGATCATCACAAAAATTGAATTTCCGGAGGTGCCCTAAAGAATAATCCTAGAAACCGCAGTTGAGCGCCCCAACGTTGTGTAAACCCTTGGCGCCGATAATGAAAGTTAAAAATTTTGGAGTTTGTAATGCGCGTTCTACTTTTTATGTGTTTTATCTTCAGCCTAAGCGGCTGTGCCACTAACGCCGTCACCGGTAAACAATCGTTAAATTTTATGTCCCCCGGTGAGCAAATTGCCCTGGGCGAGCGCAACTACCGCCCCTATCAACAGCAACAAGGTGGCCGTTATGAGGTGGATCCTCGGGTGGACGACTATGTTAAAAACGTAGGCTTAAAACTCGCAGCGGTCAGCGATCAACCCAATTTACCCTACGATTTTGTGGTGCTAAATGACGATACCCCCAACGCCTGGGCGCTGCCCGGCGGCAAAATCGCCATCAACCGGGGCTTGTTGGTGTTGCTGGATGACGAGGCGCAACTGGCCGCCGTGCTCAGCCATGAAATCGTTCACGCCGCCGCAGGCCACACCGCTCAACAACAATCTAAAGCTACCTTGTTGGGCCTTGGCGCGGCCATCTTAACGATGGCCACCTCAGACTCCAACTACAGCCCCTTAATTGGTGCCGGCGTGGGTGTAGGGGTGGGCATGACGGTGGCTAAATTTGGCCGTGAACAGGAGTTAGAATCCGACCAATACGGCATTAAATACATGGCCAAAGCCGGTTACGACGTACAGGCGGCGGTGGAATTACAAGAGAAATTCGTCGCCTTAAGCCGTGGCAAAGAAAGCGGCGGTTTAGGCGCACTGTTCGCAAGCCACCCGCCCTCCCAAGAACGGGTGGACAAAAACCGCCAGCAGGTGGCGCAATACCCCACAGGCGTGCGCAATAAAAGCCAGTTTGAACGCTCCATCAGCCAGCTGCGTAGGGATGCCCCAGCCTATAAACTCAACCGCGAAGCCCAACAAGCCGCCGCGCAAAAAAACTACCCCGAGGCCCTAAGCCTCGCCAACCGCGCCATTGGTCAGCAGGGCCGTGAGGCGCACTTTCACATCACCAAAGGCCGCATTCTGTTGGCGCAAAACGACACCCTCAACGCCAGCAACGCCTTCCGCCGCGCCACCCAAGAAAACCCCAACTACGTGATGGGTTTTTTATACCACGGCATGGCGGAGAAAAAACTTGGCTACGCAGACACCGCCGAACGCAGTTTTAAACGCAGCATGGATTTACTGCCCACCCCAGTGGCAGCCTATTACCTGGGGGATATCAGCCGGGAACAGGGCGATAGAAACAGCGCCCGCCGCTATTTTGAGCTGGCGGCACAGGATGGTGGGGATATTGGCCAGGCGGCGCGCAGGCAGTTGCAGAGTCTTTATTAACTGATGTGACGCAGAAAGCTTTCAACCCGACATCGGGTGGGCAGCCCGACGCTGGACAGGGTTTGAGTAGGAGCTAGGTTCGGGCAACCACCCCGCCCTTCGGGCACCCCTCCAGAGGAGGGGAATCCGTACGCAGCACTGGTGAACGAGTGCAACGGCATGAACCCTATTGATATTCTTTTAAATCCACCAACACCGCGCTAGGCCTGTAGCGTAAAAATGGCAGGGCGCGTGCGAGGGGGGCGAAAATACTGCGTTCGTTCATGGCCGTGGCGTAGGCTACGTAGGTAGGGTCGGAGGATAAATGCCGCTCTTCGGTGCGGGCGCGCAAATAATAAATGCCATTTAATGCCAGTAATGCCATGCAGTCGCGCAGAATGGTGAGTGCGGTTGCTTTGTCGTGCCAAATAAAAGGCACGGCAATTAACCACCAGCTGATGTTTTTACTCACATACGCAGGGTGTTTGCACCAGGCGTATACGCCGTTGGTGATAATACCCCGGTTGGTAAGGTTGGAAAATCGCAAGCCAAAGCCTACGCTCGCCAGCATATAAATAAACGTTAATATTAAAATGGCACCGCCCCAAATGCCTTGCATCACCATATTGCCATCCAGCCAGTGGTGCCATTCAAAGCCGTCGGAGTTGTAATTAATATACGAGGCGGCGACAAACGACCAAATGGGCTCGTAACAAATTAACGCCCATAACCAACCGGCGGCGGTGGGTTCGGCGCTGCGAATATGCGAGTCGAAAATTCTAAACGTACACAAATAACCTACTGTCACAATCACCACGTCGATGCCATAAAATAAATCGGTGGGGACGCTGTAGCCTTGGGTTTGCCAAAAATTCATATCGAAAAAATTCCACTGCTTGGCTTTTTCGAAAAATCCTAATGAATAAATAAACATCAGCGGCAAAAAGAAAAATTTAACGCCCCAACCGGTGAGGTGTTGGCGTATTTTGGCGGTGTTGATATTTTGCGTTTGGCCCATTAAAAAGCAGCCTAATTGATAATAACCATCTTCTGGATGGCGCATACGGCGGTCTACCCAGGAAAAATAAATAACCGACGCGGGAATAAATAACACCGCCATATCGTAAATAAATTGCCAATAACGGGTGTAAAAACCACCGATGTATTCCGGGATTAAACTGTACAGAAAGGCCATTAAACCTAAGGTGCTATATAAACCCAACAGTTTGGTAAATACACGGCGCCAATTGGCGGGTTTAGGTGGCTGAGTAAAATCGAGGCCTGAGGATGGGCGTTGTTGTGGTTTTAGGTATTTCCATTCTAAAAAAGCAATCGGCAGTACATAACAGGCGAGAATCAATAAAACCTGGTAGCTAAGCGCGATGGGTGGCAACAGGCGCAGGCAAAAAAGGCAGGCTAACATACACACAATGCCCACCCAGGTAATGGGTTGGGATGTACAGGAGGGCGGCAGGGCTGTTGGTTGGGGCTTAAGTTGGGACATAGGGTGGCTCTTAAGGCGTAAGTTAGCGCGCAAGTGTAGCGTCTTCAGCCACAAATTCCTTGATCTAAGGCCCAGCTTGGCGGTTTGTTAATTCATTCGGCGCGCAGCTTCCTTTAGACTGCAAGGCCCGGTTGTGCTGTTGTTGCGCTGCGGTGGAATTCGTGTGAATGGTTTTTTTAGCTTTTTTTGATATGGAGTTGGGTGATTTATGTGTGCTGTTAAAAATAAAATGATTTTAAAAAAAATAAATAAGCGTCAATCGCTGCGTGCAGTGGGTGATCACTCTGTTTCGATAACAAAAAACATTTCACGGGCATTGTTCACTGTGATGTGGCTGATGCTGGCAACCATTACAGGCTGTAAAAGTGAATCCAAAAGCCGGATAGTGGCGGGCGGTAATGATGGTGGTACTGGTGGCGGTACTTCAGGTTTAATCTGGACACCCAATCAATATGCGCCTTATGAAGATTATTATGACCAGTGTGCCGCGCCACGCAGCGGCATTGACCCATCAACTGGCAAGCCCTACTACGACCGCCCCGGCAGTGCCGCGCATGAAAAATTCGCACTGCGCAGCTACAGCCATGAAATGTATTTATGGGCGAATGAATTAACGGATATTGACCCCACCACCTCTTTAAACCCGCTGGAATATTTTGAATATTTAAAAACCAGCACGGATCGGTTTCATTTTTACCAAAAATCTTCCGATTATTATCAGGATTTTATCCTGGGTAAATCGCTCTCTTATGGTATTACCTGGGAGCAGTTGAGCAATGGCGATATTGTGGTGGTCTACGTTGAGCGTAATTCACCGGCGCAATTGGCGGGTGTTGTGCGGGGCGACCGCCTGGTAAAAGTTGATGGCGTTAGTGCGGCCACATTAATACAAACCAATAACAAACAATTTAACGAAGCGTTATTTCCATCGGAAGGCACGGCCACTACGCATCAATTTGTATTTAAAAACCATGCGGGTGTGGAGCAGCCACAGCAGCGCTTAACGGCTGTGGAATTAACCATAGACACCGTGCAAAACCTGCAATTTTTTACCGGCACCCATGAGCAAAAAATTGCGTACTTTTCTTTTAGTAGTTTTAACGGTACGGCGGAAAACGAATTAGTTGACGTGGTTAAGCAAATAAAAACAGCGCAGGCGCAGGAGTTAATAATTGATTTGCGCTACAACGGCGGCGGTTTTTTGGATGTGGCGTCTGAGCTTGCTTATATGGTGGCGGGCGATGGGCCAACCAATAACCGAATATTTACTGCTTTTCGAGTTGGCCCCAATAATACCGACGAACGTTTTCTTAATAGAACGACGGAGTTTTACAACCAAACTAAAGCGGAGCAGCCGTTGCCAGCGCTTAATTTAAAGCGTCTATATGTGTTAACGGGCGGGGGCACCTGTTCTGCGAGTGAATCTTTAATAAATGGGTTGCGCGGGGTAGATTTCCCGGTGATTCAAATTGGCGAGCCTACCTGCGGCAAACCCTATGGGTTTTTTGGGTTTTCTAATTGTGGGTATGAATATTTTACGATTAGCTTCCAAGGCGCTAATGCAAAGGGGTTTAGCAGGTTTGAAGATGGATTTGCGCCGAATAATTCTGAGCAGGCACAAGGCAGCCCTTTGGGGTGTACGCTGTACGATTCGCTTGCTAAGCCCTTAGGCGATACCCAAGAAGCCCTGCTGGCGGCGGCGGTTCAGCACATCGAAACCGGCACTTGTCCATCCGGCGGCAGCCTGGCTGCGCCCCGTGGCGTAAAAAACACGTTGCTGCACTCAAGCCCGCTGTTTTCTAACAGCATTGCACCGCGCGGAAAATAAATAGCACCGCGCCGAGATTAAATTGCACCGCGCCGAGATTAAATTGCACATGTAGGGGCGCAGTTCATCGCGCCCCTGCCTTTGCGGGTGTGACGATGAGATGCGCTAAATAGTAGGTTGGGTAGCGCTTGCGAAACCCAACAACGGTGGGGGGGTGCATAGTGGTTTGGGTTGGTATAAAACCCACAGC
>JBEGTZ010000196.1:0-10746 GCA_041179125.1 Pseudomonadota bacterium
GAGCCTTTGCGGTATATTCAATTATTGCTGGAGACGCTGCCCTCGCGAGCGCAGGACGATAGTCTGGAGGATTTAATGCCTTGGGCGGTTAAGGGATAGGTGGGGTTTGTTGGTCGCTTACTAATATTCGCAGGCTGCGGTTCAGAAAAATAATACCCTTGCGCCACATGGCACCCGCAACCGAGTAAAAAATCAAATTGCGCTTGTGTTTCAACTCCTTCGGCTATTACCTCCAAAGGCACAATTTTACTCAACCCCACAATGGCTTCCACCATGTCATTGTGCTGGGCTTGTTCGCCAATGCGCTCGATAAAAGAGCGGTCAATTTTTAAATAATCCGGCGAAAACCGCACAATATAATTTAAAGAAGAATAGCCAACGCCAAAATCATCTAAGGCTATTTTTACGCCCAATTGCCGCAAAGAGTTAACGCGTTGCCAAACAGCCTCTACCTCTTCCATAAAAATTTGTTCTGTAATTTCCACAATCAAACATTTAGGATTCAAACCATATTGCGCTAAAACCTCTTCAATGCGCAGCGCCAGTGTATCCTGCTGAAACTGTTTGGCGGATACGTTAATACTCAGCGTAATGTCTACACCAGATGCCTGCCATTGGGCCATTTGCTGGCAGGCATTTAATAATACCCACTCGCCCAAATTAAAAATCAACCCGCTTTCGTGGGCATAATCAATAAAACTGTTGGGTTTTAAAAGGCCTTTTTTCGGGTGATGCCAACGCAGTAGGGCTTCCAGCGAGCGCACCTGGCCGGTATCCATATCCACCAACGGCTGATAATAAATTTCAAATTCGTCATTATTGATGGCATTGCGTAAATCGGCATCCAATATTAATTGTTGGTTGGCTATTTCGGTTAATTCCGGGCGGTATAGTTGGAAGGAGCCGCGTCCCCGCGCTTTGGCATCGTACAATGCGGAATCCGCATTGCGCATCAAGACTTGTACTGTCTCGCCATCTTCAGGATAAATGGCCACGCCAACGCTCATGCCTACATGTACGAGGGCGGCATCCAGTTTAATGGGCGAGCTAATATTTTGGATGAGCATTTCAACTACTTTGCCCACCGATTGTTTATCCGTGGCATCGTTTAATAAAATAATAAATTCATCGCCCCCTAAGCGCGCCACACAATCATCCTGGCGCAGATGTTGTTGCATCCGCCGCGCCACTACACGCAATAATTGATCGCCTGATTCATGCCCAAGGCCGTCGTTTATTTGCTTAAAATTATCCAAATCAACAAATAAAATGGCAAATTTTTTCTGTGTTGCTTCACAGGTGCGCACAAAAGATTCGAACATCTCGTTGAGTTTTACCCGGTTGTACAAACCGGTGAGCGCATCGTGGTGCGCTAAATTTAATAATTGGTGTTCGTATTTTTTTCGATCGCTAACGTCTACCACTTGATATAAAAAACAATTTTCTCCTCCTGACAAATGCACTAAAGAAACACTAGTTACGGTAAATATGGTGCCGTTATTCTTGCCGATATAGCGTTTTTCATATTGCACTACAGGCCGTTCATATAGAATTAATTCTTTGAGTTTTTGTTCTTCGTTCGCAAAATCATCCGGGTGTGTAATGTGTTTAATGGAAGACCCTATTAAACTCACGTTGAGGCGGCTGGGGATTTCATGAGAAAATCCTAACAATAAATCAAGGGCTGTATTAACCTTTAAAATTTTGCCATTAACCGCCACCATCGCCATGCCTAAGGGGGCGTAATCAAAAGCTGCGCGGAAGCGTCGTTCGCTATCTTCTAACGCTTTGCGAGTAATTTCGTATTCGGTAATATCGGTATGTGTGCCCAACCAGCGCACCACGGCGCCTGACTCATCGCGTCCTGGTATGGCACGGGTATCAAACCAACGGTATTCACCACCGGATTTGCGAATACGTAAATTAATATAAATGGGTTCTAATTTATGGATGGCGCGCAACCAGGTTTGCATAAAACGATCGCGGTCTTCTGGGTGTACTTGGCTTAACCAGCCATAGCCTAATTGCTCTTCTTGTTCAATGCCCGTGTAATCACACCAACGTCGATTTAAGTACTCGCACTCCCCATCTAAAGTGCTAGACCAAGCCAAATGAGGCAAATTTTCTGCTAGCTGATGGTTGCGACGACGTGCGCGCCATGCGGTGTGCTGTACATCGGTAGCTTCTATAGCTTGCTGAATAGCTTTCAATAAAATATCAGCAGTTAGATGGTTTTTACATAAATAATTTTGTGCGCCTGCGCGCATGGCATCTTTAATGATATCGGTGCGGTCATTTCCGCTCACCATAATAACTGGCACAGGCCGCATATCTTTAACGCGCAAAGCAGATAATATCTCGGTGCCCAGCGAATCCATTAGCATGCAATCAATGAACACACAATCAAAATCACGTTCTTTTATGGCTTGAAGCGCCTGCTCTGTATTGATCGCCTCTTGCACATCAATCGTGTCGGGATGTTTTTTCAAAATCCGTTTTAATTTTTCTCGGTCAAATTCATCATCATCGACTACTAAAAAAATCCGCCCTAACATAGTGTTTTCACCGATAAGCATGGGTCTGCGTTTTAGCTTGGCAACACAACCGATTGCGAATACTGATCCAGTAGCAAAGCCAGTTTTTTAAACTGTGGCCCCACCGCAGATTTCACCATATAACCGGCTATGTTTTTGTTGTAGGCTTTGTTGCGATCGGCATCAGTACTGGATGTGGTTAATACAAACACCACGGTATCTTTAAGCGCCGTATCCGACCTTACTTCATTGAGAAATTCAAACCCATTCATATTGGGCATATTTAAATCCAGCAATACTAAATAAGGTTTTTTTAAATGTTGTTGCGGATGTTGATCGCGCAATATCATCAAGCCTTCCCTGCCATCACGAGCGGTGACAATAGGGTACATGACATGATGTTTACGCAAACTGCGCTCAACCGATTCCAGTGCCACATCGTCATCGTCAATCAGTAAAATGGAAAATATATTATCGAGGGCGTTATTCATCATCTAAGTCACTCCGCAAAAATCGAGGCCACCACAGGCTAAAGCAACAGCCAGTGGCATTTTCGTTATCTTCTAAATTTATCCGGCCGCCATGTGCTTCACTTAAGCGTTTTGCCACCGCAAGCCCCATACCACCGTGGGTTGAGCTGGAACCTTGCAGCGTTTGAAATAACCGAAATACGCGTTCGCGTGCATTGGCGGGTATGCCGGGGCCGTTGTCTTGCACGCGAATACGCACAAAGCTGTTAACCGCATCAGTGCTAATAGTCAGATGCAGAGGTTTTTGTTTATCGTGGTGTTTAACCGCGTTGCTGATTAAATTACGCAAAACCGTTTCGATGGGGGTTTTTGCGGTGGTTAATTCTGGTTCTAAAAAATTCGTAACGACTTGAGCCTGCTCGGGCAACCCAACCAATTCTAAAATATTGGTAATTATTTCTGGGAATTTAATCAAAACCACATCGTGTGATCGTTTTGCTGCGCGCGCATACAAAAGTAAATCTTCGGTGAGCACTTCCATGCGTGTAATGCGGGCGCGAATACGCTCTAAATTATGTGCGACATCCGGGTTTATATCCGCGCCTAAATCCTCAGCGATCCATTCGGTTAAATCAGAAATTCCACGCAGTGGCGATTTTAAATCGTGGGATAAAACAAACGTAAATTCCTCTAATTGCGCATTACTTTCGCGCAAGTTGGATTCTAAGCGCTTGCGCAGGGTAATATCGGTGATGCCCGCCAGCACATGTATATCACCGGGAAATTCCAGCGGCGCCAGGCCAATTTCGATGGGTATTTCGCGCCCGGATTTATGCCGCCCGGTTAAATCGCGCCCCGCACCCATTTTGCGCAAGCTGGGTTGTTGAAAAAATTGCTGTATCATATTTTGATGCCCGTGCCGGTAGCGTTCAGGCAAGAGTATTTCAAGCGGTTGTTCTAATAATTCTTCGCGCTTAAAACCAAAAATTTGCAAAGAACCATTATTGACTAATTTAATAATGCCGTTTTTATCCACCACAATTTGGCCATAAGGAGAAGCCTCAATAATGGCGGATAATTGCTCGTGAATTTTTTTGCGCTCGGTGACATCAATAACCGATGCAATGACATAATTTTGGCCCTCACACGATAAGGGGCGCAGGCCTATTTCCAGTGGGAATTGTGAGCCATCGCTGCGCTGGCCGTATAAATCGCGTCCCATGCCCATAAAACGTGGTGTGGCATGGGATAAATACGTTTGGCGTAATGCTACGTGGTGCTGGCGGAATTCCGGCGGCATTAATGCTTCTACGCTCATCCCCATTAATTCTGGGGGCGAATAAGCGAATAAACGTGCGGCTTCGCTATTGCAATATACAATTACGCCGTCTGTATTGAGTAATAAAATACCCATCGGTACTGCATCTAAAAGCTCGGGGGCGTGGGCAAAAAATGCAGCGTGGATCTGTTCGTGTGTTGGGTTCATCTGCTGTCCTGCTAAAATATTAAACTGCCCGGCGCACACCTCTTTGCCGGATTAAACGCGCTGTGGGCGTTCCAAAATTTGTGGGACGCAGGCGGGTGTGGTTTATGTCATAAAATTTTGTGTATAGAACCCGCTAATTAATGGGCGGCCTATATACACCATTTCGCTGCAATCGCGCTTAATATCAGGTTTGTGGTGAGCGAGTCAACACACAAATGCAGAAGGCGGGACTACTTAGCAATGAGTTAGCAATGAGTTATATCTTGTTATTATTTTTACCTTAAAACCTTGGCCGTCCTCTACGGGGGCTGCCTAATCACGGGACTAAAATTTGGATTTCCGAAAGTGCCCTTGCGACAAAAAGGCGGCATCCTGGCCGATCTTGCTTTGTTATTCACAATTTTCATTTGGCAGGCACGCCTACGCATTTTTTGCGCATACAACTAAATTTTTAGAGTGAAGTAATGCGCAGTACGGTGTGAGTTTAGACGCTCTGGCGCGATTTGACGGAGGATGTTTAGGGCTATTCAGGCGAAAGGTAAAAAGGGCGGCTACACTTCTGGGGTTTAATCCGTTTGAGGCACCATCATGTTAATCAACCCGCGCAAACCAACATTTGAAGGCGAATCCCCTCGGGATAGCGTACATAATTATTACGAGCGTTTTGTGTTTGAGCAGATACTGCGCGCCAGTGACTATGCGGCGGCGGATGCTAATTATTTTGCTGATGTGGCCTGCGTGGCGTTAAACCATTTGCCGCCGCGTTATGTGCGTTTTGATGTGGACATGTCATTTTTTTTATCGCCGCAGGAAATGGACGAAATGGCAGATAAAGTGGCGTTAGCGGTAAATCAAGCATTAAGTTACGTGGATAATAGAACGCAGCGCGAGGCGACTGCCCCAGCTGCGCAGAGCAGCCCAGAAGAATAAAGGGCACCTTGCGGAAAATCACTTTTCACGCGCTCGCTGCGTTATTTTCGTGCTCAATCGGTCATTTATACCGCATAAATTCCCTCATTCGGCGCGAAAATGCCTTGCGATCATCACGAAAATTGAATTTCCGCAAGGCGCCCTAAAAATTAATTCAGCGCAACCGCTGACAATTTCTTTTTGGTATAAACCAACTGGTACGAAGGTAAGGTTCGGTTGTCTACGGCGCCGGTAAGGCGGCCATTAAAATTCCACAGCGCCATAATTCGGCGGAAACCATTAAACGCTTGTTGCCAATAAAGCTCGCCAATAACTGGGGAGCCTGCAAAGGATGTGGGTTCAAAGCTCAGTATTAAATTAGCGGGGTTTGCCAGCATATCTTTGTCGCTACTTTTGGCAAAAAACCAATGTAATAATACTTGGAATTCTTCTGTGCTATGAATTAATTCATCCACATGCTGGCGTGTAATGGGTTGATGCATAAATGCTTGTGCCGTTTTAATAAAAACAGTTTGTGCCGCACTAAATTCATTGTTGCCCAGCGCTTTTTGCCATGTTTTGGGTTGTAATAAGCTGTTGGGCCAGGGCAGTTTAATCAGTGAGACCGGGCCATCTAGCGGTGCCATCTGCATGGGTTGCGCGGCGCTTGCGGTGCCGATCAGCGGTGAAAATTGCCCTTCAATGCCCACCACTTGGCCCAGGGTTTTTTGCAGTGCGCGGCCTAGGGCGCAACTGCTGACATCGGCCAGTAATTGCATTAATTTGCGCTTGCCTTCGCTTTGCCACGGCCCTTGGGTTTGGCCGTATAGGGTATTTAATAGTTGAAGTACTAAATCGCGGCTTGGTCGTGCGCCGTTATCAACGCGTTTAAAAAACCCATTAATAATTAAATTAAATTCCCGCTCGGGAATGTCGTTGAGATAAAAACCCTGCTCGTTGCAGTTTTGCCTGGGCAGTTGGTTGAGCAGGTGTAAAAATTCCTGTTCTATTATTTCATTTGCAGGGCGTATCAATTCGGCTTGGCTTGCCTGCACGCAGCTTAATAGGGAAGAAATTTTTTTGGCGTGAATATGGTACAGCGCTGGGGGTTCGGTTAATTGCCCGAGTATTTTAATGTGCCCTTCATTTAAAAATAAACGCGCTAAGCTCTTGCTGGTTTCTACTAATTCTTGGCGCAAAACCGGGTGGCGGAAAACATCCTCTGCTACCAACACCAAGCGGTGGCCCAATAGGGCGGTTTGTATTAAAAGGTCGTAAAAATAGGCTCTATCAATGCTGATGCCTTCCCACGGATGGCTGGCAATCAGCTCTTCAGTTGATGCACAAAGTATGTAGGCCATGTTTATTCCTAGGGGTTTTGGTTGTTAGCGGGTTCATTGATCGCGGCGGAGCTTAAACCCGCGCGCCAGGATGCGGAACCCCTTTTCGGCTAAAAAGCTTAATCCAAATTTATGACTTATCTGCTATGGCTAACTCAATAAGGCGCAGATTTTCCACCAACATGGCGCGCATTAAGCGGCGGGCTTGTTCTCCATCGCCTGCGGCAATGGCTAGGTACACCTGCATGTGTGGGGCCGCTACGGTTTGAACATTACCCTGAATGCCAAAATTGCACTGAATACTCACGCGTAATGCGGCTTGAATAAAACTGCGAAATTGCACAAAAAAGCGGTTTTCAGTGGCGAGAAAAATAACCGTATGAAAATTTAAATCGGCTTCGTATTCACTCAAGCCCTGTTGTTCGGCGCTTACCAAGGCTTCGGCGGCTAATTGGATGCTGTGGATTTTGGCGCGATCCTGGCATTGGCTGGCCAAGGCTGCCGCTTCAGGTTCTATGGCGAGGCGCAACTGGGCAAATTCGCGCAGCAACGCGAGTGAAGGCGCACCGCTTAATGTCCAACGCAATACGTCTTCATCGAACATGTTCCACTGGCTGCACGGCTCGATGCAAATACCCCGGCGTTGGCGCGAGGACAGCAGCCCCTTGGCCGATAGCATTTTTACCGCCTCGCGGATGACCGTGCGGCTTATTTTAAAGCGCTCGGTGAGTTCGGCTTCGGTAATTACGTCATTGTTTGTGGCAAAGGTGCCTTGCACGATGGCGCGGCCTATGGCCTGGGTAACTTGTTGAACCAAATTGCCGGTAGCTTCCGTTGAATTCAAGTGACACCTTTATGTAGATAGAACTTTTGCGGTAAATAAGTGGGTGGTAGCCATTCACTTGCATTAACTGTGGGTTTAGGCCCGCAGTATGCCTGTGGTAGCTTAAGGGCCTGCTTTGTACCATGCTTTAACCTAAAAATCCTTTGGAGATGTGATATGACCGTAAGCCCACTCGCAGGACACGCCTTGCCGAAAGAAAATTTAGTCGATGTTACGCACCTGTTGGATGCCTATTATCAACAGGTGCCCAGCGCTGAGGTCAACGAACAACGGGTGTCCTTCGGCACCTCTGGCCACCGGGGCAGCTCGTTTAAAACCAGCTTTAACGAAAACCATGTGCTGGCCATTACCCAGGCCATTTGTGATTACCGCGCCCAGGCCAATATCAATGGGCCGATTTTTGTAGGCCGCGACACCCATGCGCTGTCTGGCCCCGCGCAACAAAGCGCCATTGAAGTTTTAGTAGCCAACGGTGTGACCTTAATGATCGCGGCACGGGATGACTTCACACCCACACCGGCCATTTCCCACGCCATCCTCAGCTATAACCAAGGCCGCAGCAGCGCCTTGGCCGATGGCATAGTGATCACCCCCTCCCACAACCCACCGGATAACGGCGGCTTTAAATACAACCCACCCAACGGCGGCCCCGCCGATAGCGACATCACCAACTGGATTCAAAACCGTGCCAACCAACTGCTCAGCGACCCACTGCGCGGCATTAAACGCCTAGCCTACAACCAAGCCCGCACCTCAAGCCTGGTATGCGAGCACGATTACGTCCAACAGTATGTGCAACACCTGCCCCGCATCATCGACCTCGCCGCCATTGCATCTTCCGGTGTGCGCCTGGGTGTGGACCCATTAGGCGGCGCGGGGTTGAATTTTTGGTACGCCATAGCCGAACAACACCGCCTGGATTTAACCGTCGTCAACCCCATCATCGACCCGCAATTTGCCTTTATGAGTGCCGATTGGGACGGCAAAATTCGCATGGATCCCTCCTCCGCCTACACCATGCGGCCCCTGTTGAAGCTTGCCAGCCAGTTCGATTTAGCCTGCGCCTGTGATGCCGACCACGACCGCCACGGCATAGTCACCGCCAGCCACGGCCTGTTGCCGCCCAACCACTATTTAGCGGTGATGGTGGATTATTTATTCCAAAGCCGCCCTTGGCGTGCGGATGTTGCCGTGGGTAAAACCCTAGTGAGCAGCGCCATGATTGATAAAGTTGCCCAGCGTTTAGGCCGCCCCCTGCTTGAAGTCCCGGTGGGTTTTAAATGGTTTGCGCCGGGTTTATTTGAGGGCACCTTAGGCTTTGGCGGCGAAGAAAGCGCAGGCGCCTCATTTTTATGCCGCGACGGCAGCGTGTGGTCCACCGACAAAGACGGCCTGATCCCCTGTTTATTAGCAGCGGAGATGACCGGCGTGAGCGGGCAAAACCCCGGCGAGCGCTACCAGCGCTTGTGCGACGAATTTGGCGCGCGCTTTGAAACCCGCATCGACGCACCGGCCAACAGCCAGCAAAAAAAGGCCCTCGCCGCGCTCACCCCCGCCAAAATAACCTCAAACACCCTGGCAGGCGCCCCTATCACCCAAGTGCTAAGCCATGCACCGGGTAATCAAGCGGCCATTGGCGGCATCAAAGTGGAATGTGCGCAAGGCTGGTTTGCCGCACGGCCATCGGGCACCGAGGATATTTATAAAATCTACGCCGAAAGTTTTGTGGATGGCGACCACCTGCAACGCTTAGTGGCGGAAGCACAAACCTTGGTGAATAGTGCTATTGCTGAGGTTTAGTTCCAGGGCGGTGTCGCTTCGGAAACGCAAATGAGTAAATCGGAATCATGCAATTAAGAAAGCATAAGAAAATATTTCGGTGGATCGGCATTCTGATTGGGTTGCCTGCGAGCATGTATTTTGTCATGTGCGCAATATTCTATGCATGGCTAAATGCAGCCACCCCAGAACGCTGGCCCTCAGGAAAAGCAGCCATTTGGTCCGGCGGGTCGTTGTTATTGGCCGTGCTGTTTTTAGCGTATTTCGTATGGTCTTTAGTTGATTTTGTTCGGTGTTCAAACGCCAAGTACCGCAGTAAAAATGGGCTGCCCTAATAATCAGCATTACAGCGAAACCTGGGTTGGCGGTTAATCACATCTTTCATCCTAGAAACCTCAGTTGAGCGCCCAAAAGCTGTGTAAGCCACGGGTAGCAGATAGTGAAAGTTTAAAATGAAGGGCAACCTTATTGGTTGTTCGAAATTTGAAACTTTTGCCAGATGGGCCAAGGGGTTGCGCAGACTTGGGTGATCCAACTGAGGTTTTTAGGTTTATGCCCTCAATTTTGGCACGCAGCTGAAATTTTTAGGATAATGGCGCTTTTTTGTGCGCCGCCTTATGCTTTCAAACCCTTATTTATCCGTATTTCTAATGTTCACCGCCTCAATACGCCAGCGAGTAAAGCCGCGTATTTTTATTGTATTCGCCAGTTTATTTAGCCTTAGCGGCTGTGTATCGCTGCCCAAATGGGATGCCAGCATGGCCCGGCAATGGCGCCATGCTATTTATTACGAATACGAAACCTGGCACAGCAGCATAATTATTCCTGCCCGTTTAGTGGCCGCGCACAGCCAACGTTTTGCCTCGCTTGCGGCCAAGCGCGAGTTTGTTGGCTTTGGTTATGGGGACATCAACTATTTCACAGGCCGTGACACCAGTTTGCGTTCGGGCGCTAAAGCCCTGGCCTTTTCCGACGGCCCGGCACTGCAAGTACTGGATTATTACCAAAACCCCTTTTTAACCCTCTCGAAAGACCGTTATGTTTTATTGATGGTAAACGACGGACAGATAAAAAATTTATTGCGTTATATGGATAATTCCGTGGCCCTCAACGAAGCGGGCATCCCGCGCAGTATTCCCAATAACGAAAAAGACAGCGGCTATTTTTTTGTGGCACAAGGCCGCTACAGCATGTTTAGCAATTGCAACACCTGGGCAGGTGAAGCGCTAACCGCTGCGGGCCTGCCTATCAGCAAAACCTGGGGGTTAACCGCAGGTGGCGTGTACCGCCAAGCCAAAGAGCTAAGCCGTGCGCAGCAAAAAATACTGGCCAAACCCTAAGTGATTCAACGGAAGTTTCTAGGTTTAACCCAGCCGCCACGGAA
>JBEGTZ010000197.1:0-11867 GCA_041179125.1 Pseudomonadota bacterium
GGTACTTATCATGCTTTCGATTTTTCTAAATATGCCGCGCGTTATTTAGCTGAGTTTCAATATCGGTTTAATCGTCGATTTGATATGGCCTCTATGGTGCCTAGATTACTCTTCGCGATGGTGAGCACTTTGCCCCAACCGCTACGTATATTGAGGCCTTCTGAGGAATGTCACTAATCAGGAATTTTAATCACTTGCGTCTGCGCAGCTTTTACCTCGGCATCTAAATTAACCCGTGTCTCCAACTCGCGCACCTGTGGGGCAAAAAACATTACTTCGTTAAAATCACAATTCACACAGCCGCGCCAATCCTGATTGTTTAATTTATAAGTAAATACCGTGTCCATCACCGCACACTTAGGGCATACCGCGCCTGCGATAAATCTTTTTTTGCTCGGGGTTTCAGGGTTTTGCATGGTTAATTCCGCTGTGGCGCAAAAGGGCGTCAATACTCGGCGGGCGGCCACGAAAATCAATAAAACAATCCATCGCATCCACCGCGCCGCCGCGCTCTAAAATGCTGTGTAAAAATTTAGCGCCGGTTTGTGGGTTAAATAATCCGGTTTCTTCAAAGGCGGCAAAAGCATCACAGGAGAGCACTTCTGCCCATTTATAACTGTAATAACCGGCGGCATAACCACCGGCAAAAATATGCGTAAACGATAATTGAAAGCGGTTAAAATTCGGTGGAATAATCACCGCCACCTGGCGGCGCACTTCGTCTATTAATGTTTGTACGCTGATAAATTCTGCACTGCCATATTCAATATGCAGGCGCATATCAAAAATGGCAAATTCTAATTGACGCAGCATCATAATGGCGGATTGGAAATTTTTAGCCGCCAGCATTTTATCCAGCCATTCATCCGGCAGCGGCGCACCGGTTTTATAGTGGCTGGAGAGTTCTTGCAGTACGGGTTTTTGCCAGCAGAAGTTTTCTAAAAATTGGCTGGGTAATTCCACTGCATCCCAGGCAACGCCGTTAATACCACTCACCGCCGCCACGTCAATTTGGCTTAACATGTGGTGCAGGCCGTGGCCGAATTCGTGGAATAAGGTGGTAACTTCTTGGTGGGTTAATAAAGATGGGGTGTCGCCCACGGGCGCGCTAAAATTACACACTAAAAAAGCTACCGGCAATTGCAAAATATTTTGCGTGCGGCGGCGCACTTGGCATTGGCCCATCCAGGCGCCGCCTTTTTTGCCTTCCCGTGCGTACAAATCTAAATAACATTGGGCAATCAATACGCCTTCTTTATACACACCAAAAAATTGTGCGTCTGGATGCCAAAGCTCGGTGCTTTCTAAGGGTTTAATCTCAACGCTGAATAATTGTTTAATGGTGTTAAATAAACCATTTAATACACGCGGCAGCGGGAAATATTCGCGCAATAATTCTTGTGAAATGCTGTAGCGCGCTTCTTTTAAACGCTCGCTGTAATAGGGCACATCCCAAACATCCAAACTTTGTTTGCTGTAGGTTTCGTGTGTCCATTGGGTTAATTCATGTAATTCTTGCTCCGCCATTGCGCGGGATTGTTCGGCCAGTTGATATAAAAAATCTAACACTTGCTGGGGCGATTGGGCCATTTTGCACGCCAGTGAATAATCGGCGTAATGGGCAAAGCCTAATAATTGTGCCATTTCCAAACGCAGTTGCAGAATCTCTTCCATCACCGGCTGGTTATTCCACTGCCCAGCGCCCGGCCCCTGGTCGGAGGCTTTGGTCATAAATGCGGTATAAAATAATTGCCGCAGGGGGGCGTGTTCGGCGTGTTGCATTATTTGCAAATACACCGGTGCATCCAGGCTAAAAACCCAACCGGGAATATTTTTTTGTTCGGCGCTGTGTTTAGCTTGTTGAATTAATAATGCAGGCAGGCCTTTTAATTCGGTTTCATCTGTGACGGTGTGGGAAAAACTCTGCGTGGCGTCCAGCACTTGGTTGGCAAATAAACTGGATAATTGTGATAAGCGGGATTTAATTTCAGCAAAGCGGTTTTTTTTTTCTTCAGGTAAATCCACCCCCGCCAGGCGAAAATCCCGCAGTGTGTGTTCCAGTGTTTTTTGTTGTGCTGGGTTTAGCGTTGTGAATTCTGCGTTTGTGGCTAATTGATGATAAGCCTGGTAGAGCGCATTATTTTGCCCTAATTGTGTGTGGTACGCGGTGAGCGCTTGCAACGCTTCGTTATAGGCATCGCGCAATTGCGGGTTATTTTTGACGGAATTTAAATGGCTAACCGGCGCAAAGGCTTTGTTGAGGCGATCATCGGCGTCTTCTAATGGCGCCACTAAATTATCCCAGCTGGGTTGCTGTATTTTTTGCAGCAAATCTGCCAGGTGTTGTGTGTTTTCAGCAATAAGGGTGTTGATGGCCGGGTTAATATGTTCCGGCTGAATCAAAGAAAAAGCCGGTAAGCCTGCGGTGGATAGTAGGGGGTTGGGCAGGAAATTAGACATGGCGCCTCGCGTATTGGAATGATTTTGGCCGTATCATAGTACGCTCAATTCATTAGGGCGATTATTAAACCTAAAAACCTCAGTTGGATCACCCAAGTCTGCGCAATCCCTTGGTATGCCTAGTAAAAGTTAAAAATTTGAACCACCAATAAGGTTGCCCTGCATTTTTAACGTTCACTATTCACACCAATGGTTTACACAGCTTTTGGGCGCTCAACTGAGGTTTCTAGATTAAAGAGGTGTTTATGGCTGTACGAAGTTTTAGGGGTGGTGCGCCGGTATTAGGTGCGCGTGTTTTTATTGATGAGAGCGCGGTGGTGATTGGGGATGTGGTGCTGGGCGATGATGTTTCGGTGTGGCCCTGTGCGGTGATCCGTGGCGATATGCACCGCATTCGTGTGGGTGCGCGCACCAGCGTGCAGGATAACGCGGTGCTACATATCACCCATGCCAGTAAATTTAATCCCGACGGTTGGCCGTTGCTGATTGGCGAGGATGTCACCATCGGCCACGGCGCCTGTTTACACGGCTGCACGCTGGGCAACCGTATTTTGGTGGGCATTGGCGCGACGGTTTTGGACGGTGCGGTGGTGGAAGACGAAGTTATTATTGCCGCAGGTGCTTTGGTGCCGCCGGGTAAAACGCTTGAAAGTGGGTTTTTATATGTGGGCAACCCGTGTAAACAGGGGCGGCCTTTAAAAGATTCTGAACGGGCATTTTTTACTTATTCAGCGCAGAATTATTGCAAATTAAAAGATGAATATTTGTTGCCCTAGTTTTTTAATTTAAATTATATTTTCCAGCTCTAATATGCGTTTTATTTTTCCGGCCATTAAAGATGTGTGGGTGTTGATAAAAAAATGATCGCCAGGAATGATGCTGGTATCGCACTGATGCGCGGTGTGCTGTCGCCAGCTTTTGGCGGCACTAATGTCTACTACCGGGTCATCGGCGCCAACAAATACACTAATATTCTGCTGCAAAGGTTTTGTAGGCTTGTAGTGCCAGTCATCTATGGCCTGTAAATCGGGCCGCATGGATAACATAATATATTCACGCATTTGCGGGTCTTTTAATAATGCTTCCGGCGTGCCGGACAGTATGTGTAAATAATTAAAAAATTCTTGTGCGTCCATATCGCTGACTTTTTTGCGGCGGTTTGCACCCGCTTCATTAAGGGTATGGGGCGCTTGGGCGCCGGATACGAATAAATGTTCTGGCAACATGGCGCCCTGCCTGCGCAATTCTTGTATCACTTCAAACGCTAATAATGCGCCCATGCTGTGCCCTAAAAATACAAATGGCTTAGGCGGTTGATCGCGCAGTGCGGTGGCGATTTCCCAGGCTAATGTATAAATACAGGCGATGCTGGGTTCCTGTTGGCGCTGCCAGCGACCCGGTAACGCAATGGCGCACACGTCGATTAAATTACCGAGCGCGGCGGGCCATTTAGCAAACACATTGGCGTTGCCGCCTGCATAAGGGAAGCAATAAAGCCTTATTTTTGAATGCTTAGATTCTGTTTGGGAAAATGGATAAAGCCAAGGCGATGACTGTGTTGTTTTAGCTGTGTTAAAAGTGTTTTGTAGCGCGTGCATATTGATCTCCTGTTTATTAAAAATAATTAAATATTCATGATTAAACCTAAAAACCTCAGTTGGATCACCCAATTCTGCGCAACCCATTGGCGCATCTAGCAAAAGTTAAAAATTTCGAACAACCAATAAGGTTGCCCTTCATTTTTAACTTTCACTATCCGTACCAATGCCTTACACAGCTTTTGGGCGCTCAACTGAGGTTTCTAGGTTTAAAGCATTACCTGGGGCAACCACCCTTTCCAAGTAAATACGCGGCCTCCCACTCAGCATGAATTGGAAAAGCCAACCATTTGTTTGCCTAACAAGCGTTGCGATGGATGTCCGAGAAAGTTAAGTGACGCGGATCACGCATCTTATTAAATACGTAGTTTTACGTATTGAGTCTACAACAGCCATTTGCCACCCTCGTAAGGTCCACAGATTCGATGTGTGACGAAACCTACATAATGCAATTCGAGGGGGCATAATAATGAAATTTTTAACATGTGTTGTTTTAATGGTGTTAACAGGAATGCTTTACGGCTGCTGCGCTGCGATTTTTTATCCTTCGCTTTCGGTAGCGGTGTATGACGAATCTACAGGCGCGCGATTATGTGGGTTTAAGGTCAACGCAGCAGACGATATGCAAGTATTTAAAGGTGAGAGTATTCAAGCGGAAATATGTGAGGATAAAGACATTAACGTTCATCTTGGATATACCGGTACATTCAAAGTTGCTGTGGAAAAGCCCGGCTATACCCTATGGACAAAAGAAGTAAAAGTAATCCAAGCTTCCGAACAGTGCAGCGGTCACGCTGAGTATATTAAAGTTACTTTAAAGAAGAGCTAAAAAATATACTTCGTAACGCGTAATCCGCACTAACCGTAACACGTAACCCGCACTAACCGCAGGGCGCACTTAAGTGCGCCATTTTCGGTGTGTTGGAGTCTTTGGTGTGGCGCGCCAAGGCGGTGCCCTACTGTGAACTGTTATTCTGCACGGGTTACGAGTTGCATCCGTTTCTCTGTAAAATTCGAAGATCACAATGGGCAGCCAAAATCCTTAATCTAACGACATAGCCTTGCCGCTGGGCAAACCTACTCACACCGAGTAAAAGTTAAAAACTCAAACGGCACTGTTTTTCACAAAGGAACATTAACCACCCGCGAAGGCTTAGGTTTATCCCCAACCCTGGTGTAGACTCCCGCTTTTTTTGGGGAGCCGCACTATGTCATCCGATAGCACCGAAGCACAAACAAGTACCGACCAACACATCAGCTACGGCATAGGCCGCCAAATGGGCGAGCAACTGCGCGGTAATAACATACCTGGTATCCAAGCCGCCATCGTATGTGAAGGCTTAACGGAAGCACTGGCGGGCTTGCCCAGCCGCTTTAGCGATGAGCAATTACACGCGGCATTTGAGGTGTTAAATCAGCGTTTACAAGAGCAGCAAAACCGCCAAACCAAACAACAGGCCGCCGCTGGCGAGCAGTTTTTAGCGCAAAACAGCCTGCGCGCAGAGGTCACTACCCTGGCATCCGGCCTGCAATTTGAGGTGCTTGAAGAGGGCGGCGGCGCTAAACCCTCCGCCACCGATACCGTCAGCACCCATTACCACGGCACATTGATCGACGGCACCGTGTTCGACAGCTCCGTGGAGCGTGGCACGCCAGCGGAATTCCCGGTGAACCGTGTAATTGCTGGCTGGACTGAAGCCCTGCAACTGATGCCCGTCGGCTCTAAATGGCGTCTATTTATTCCCTACCAACTCGCCTATGGCGAGCGCGGTGCCGGCGGTGCTATCGCGCCCTACGCGGCATTAATCTTCGATGTAACGCTATTAGCCATTGTTAAGTAAGGAATATCACTGTTATGTGGTTTAAAAACCTGCGTATTTACCCGCTGACCAGCCCTTTCACCCTGACACCTACGGCCCTGGGGCAAGCGCTTGAAGCTCAAGCGTTTAAACCCTGCGGCAACCTAGACCCCATGCGTTATGGCTTTGTGCCACCGCTGGGCCGCCACGGTGTTGAACTGGTGCATGTTACCGACGGCAATTTGATGGTGTGCGCTAAAAAACAAGAAAAAATAGTCCCAGGCGGGGTTATAAAAGACGCCTTAGAAGAAAAAATAAACGAAATCAAAACCCAGGGGCGCTCGGTGGGGCGCAAAGAACGGCAAGAGTTAAAAGACGAAATTCTGTTTTCCTTGCTGCCGCGCGCGTTCAGCCGCACCCGGTTAGATTTCGCCTATTTCGATCTAAAAAAACAGTGGTTAGTGGTGAATTCCGCCTCCGCCAAACGCGCCGAAGAACTCATTAGCGCCCTGCGTCTGGCCCTAGGCACGCTGCCATGCACACCGTTAAAGAGCGAAATTAACCCGGTGGTGCAAATGAGCCAATGGCTGCAACAGGGCTACGCCGATGCGCCATTGGTATTTGGCGATGAGAGCGAACTTAACGCGCCCAAAGATGGCCGAGCGGTGCGGGTGAAAAAACAAGATTTAAGTGCCGATGAAATCCGCAACCATCTCTCGGTGGGCCTGCGGGTACAAAAAATGGCGCTGCATTGGAAAGAGGCTATTTCGTTTGTGTTGGATGAACAGCTGGCGATAAAACGGGTGAAATTTAATGATGTGCTGAGTGAACAGGCCTCCGACCGCAAAGCGGAATCCGCTGCTGAAGAATTCGACGCCTCGTTTGCCATTATGGCCCTAGCGGTGCGGGATTTTACCGCCGAGTTATTGCAGGTTTTGGGTGGCGAAGCACCAGCTGATGCGTAATTAATTGCGAGAATAATTTATGACTTTTCAATGTATTAAACCCATCAAGAGCACACGCGAAACGCGGATGTTTAAAACTGCCCTTAAAAAAACCTGCAAATCCATCTGTGCGTTACTGCTAGCCTTAACCGCTCAGTACAGCTTTGCAGAAAACGGAAAACTGCAAGCACAGGCGTTTAATAATTTATACAAAAATGTTTGCTTAAAAAATATTCATGAATTGGGTAAATTAAAAACACAACTTAAAAACGCCACACAAATGCCCGCACCGGAAGCGCGCAAATTATTAAAAGGCGCAGCGGGCAACGCCTGGATGGTGCCAGAAGATTCCGGCGCATTTGTCCTAACCCTACACGAGAAAAAACCCATCTGTACCATCATTGCCCATCACGCTGATGCAAAATCTGTAGAGGAAGCCTTTTTAAAACTGGTCACCAACCCCATTGCGTCATTACAAGCGAAAAAACTAAGTGCCACACATAACAAAACCAAAGCCAACGGCAACGCACACACCATGACCTACGAATGGCAAGCGCATAAAGGCAAATACAAAATAGTATTTTCCCTCAGTACTACAGCCTTCGAACAGGCGGAAATACAAGCGTTAGGGAGTATTTTTTTGGTGAATGATGGGGAGTAAAATTAAGGGCACCATGGGAAAGCATCAGTTTGCTCCGGTGCCCTTAATAATGAAAATGCTGAACATTATTTCTATAAAGAAAAACTCAAACCTTTTTGCTGTAAATCTCGATACACCGCTTCATCAAACCGATATAAAGCAGCAGCGCGGTGTGCGACGGACACTTGTTTTTCGTTGCAGGGGATTAATAAATTCATGTGCATCATTTTACGGCGGAAATTAGGCTTATCTAATTTAATGCCCAATACAGCTTCATATAATTCCTGCAATTGCAGCAATGTAAATTTTTGCGGTAATAAATTAAAACCAATGGGTTCACGGCGTAGTTTTTGGCGTAATGACTGCGTACCTTCAGCAAAAATTTCACTGTGGTCTAGTGCGAGTTCAGGGCAATCTTCTACTGGGCACCAATGCACAGCACTGGCGGCGGCACCCGCCATTAATACGTAATATTCTTGGCGCACCAGGGCGGTAAATGCAACGGTAATTACCCGGCTGCCGGGGTACCGGTTTACGCTGCCAAATGCGCGTAGTTGTTCTAAATAAATATTGGTAACGCCGGTTAAACTCCTAAGAACGCGCATGGCGGCGGCGTCCAAACATTCGTGCTCCATAATCCAGTCACCAGGTAAACCCCAGCCTCCAGCGCGAAAACCTTCAGCGTATTTCACCAATAATACGTTCAGCCGCCCTTGATGGAAGCCGAAGACAACGCAGTCAATAGACACGGTAGGAACAACACTGGCGGCAGTATCCAGTTCAGTAGGCGGGGTCAGTAGGCTAGAGTGTGTCAAGGGGCGTCTCCTGTGTTCAGGTAATTCAACCCCCATCTTAAAAGAAAATGCCTGTTTAATCTGATAATAGTACAACATTTAGAGGTATCGTTTTGTTGTGAAACCGGTTTCATTTCTGTAGCTGTGACGTGTGTTGCAGGTTCAAGTGGGCAGCTTTTTACTTTAAATTTCGCCTGCGCGGCAGCTCTTGGCGCAAGGTGTATTCATATCTCAATGTAACCGGTTCCATTCTTGTTGCGCTGACTTGTGTCTGAGGTATCAAATGGGGGGCATATTGCTTTGAATTCGACGCTGTAGCCTGGAGTCTTTACGGGTTGAGCTTGATGGGATAAGTCAGCGCGAATGGAATCGTAAGTGTTGAAATAAAAAGTTGAAAAATAATTGGCGCCCGTGTTTTAGCTTTATTTATTTCGGGCGCCAATTATTTTATTGTGAAAATTAGTTAGCTTTTGTTTCTTTGGTGTTTACTTTTATATGCAGTTCCCGCAATTGCAACGTGTCCACTACGCCTGGGGCATCCGTCATTAAACAAGCCGCCGATTGGGTTTTGGGGAAAGCGATGACATCGCGGATGGATTCTGAGTGTGTCATCAGCATAATGAGCCGGTCTAAACCAAAGGCTAAGCCGCCATGAGGTGGGGCACCAAATTTAAGGGCATCCAATAAAAAGCCGAATTTTTCCCGTTGTTGTTCTGGGCTAATACCCAATATTTCAAAAACGGCTTGCTGTAAATTTTGGTCGTGAATACGAATAGAGCCGCCACCCAATTCAGTACCGTTTAATACCATATCGTAAGCCCGTGAC
Organism: Pseudomonadota bacterium; assembly: GCA_041179125.1. Classification (GTDB taxonomy): domain Bacteria; phylum Pseudomonadota; class Gammaproteobacteria; order Pseudomonadales; family Cellvibrionaceae; genus CAMCXE01. The sequence continues at coordinate 9,062 of JBEGTZ010000197.1, forward strand.
AGTGCTGGGGCTGGGTTAGCTTTTAATTCTTCAATGCTGCATGAAGGCGAAGTAAATGGATGGTGACACGCGCTTAAGCCTTGTTCTGTTACTTCAAACATTGGGAAATCCACAACCCACAGCGGCGCCCATTCGCAGGTGTATAAATCTAAATCGGCACCTAATTTACAACGCAATGCGCCTAAGGCTTCGGAGACTATTTTGCCGTTGTCGGCACCAAAGAAAATAATATCGCCATTTTGTGCATTAACGCGGTTTAATATTTCCCGGCGCACGCTAGGCGGCAAGTGTTTAACGATGGGGGATTGCAGGCCTTCTTCTAAGTCGCTGATATCGTTTACTTTGATATAGGCGAGGCCTTTTGCGCCGTAAATGCTCACAAATTTAGTGTAATCATCAATTTGTTTGCGGGAGAGTTTTTCCCCTGCGCCCGGTACATTTAATGCGGTTACGCGGCCCTTGGGGTCGGCGGCGGGGCCTGCAAATACTTTAAATTCCACTTCGCCCATTAAGTCTTTTATTTCTACTAATTGCAGCGGAATGCGTAAATCGGGTTTGTCTGAGCCGTATTTTTCCATCGCTTCGGAAAATGGCATACGAGGGAATGTGCCTAAATCCACTTGAATAAGGCTTGAGAATAAATCGCGAATCATGCCTTCGGTTACGGCCATGATTTGCTCTTCGTTCATAAACGAAGTTTCAATATCAATTTGAGTAAATTCAGGTTGGCGGTCTGCGCGTAAATCTTCATCGCGGAAACATTTTGCAATTTGGTAATAACGGTCGTACCCGGCCACCATCAATAATTGTTTAAATAATTGCGGTGATTGCGGTAAGGCAAAAAATTTACCTTCATGGGTACGGGAAGGCACTAAATAATCGCGGGCGCCTTCAGGTGTCGCACGGGTGAGAATGGGCGTTTCAATATCTAAAAAACCGTTAGCATCTAAATAGTTGCGCATTAAATTGGTGACTTTGGAGCGAAAGCGCAGATTGTTTTGCATCTGCAAACGGCGCAAATCAATGTAACGGTAACGCAGGCGCACATCTTCGCCTACATTGCTGGCATCCAATGGGAATGGTGGTGTTTCAGCGCTGTTAAGAATGGTTAAACTGAGGCCGTAGACTTCAATTTCTCCTGTGCCCATATTTTTATTGACGGTGTTGGGGGAGCGTGCGCGCACTTTGCCGCGTACCTGTAAAACATATTCGCTGCGCACGCGATTGGCTAATTCAAAACTTTCTTGGGCGTCAGGATCAAATACCACTTGCACAATGCCGTCACGGTCGCGCAGGTCGATAAAAATCACACCGCCATGATCGCGACGCGTATCAACCCAGCCGCATAATTGAACTTCTTTTTCTATATCCGTGGCCCTTAAGGCTCCACAATAAATGCTGCGCATGCTCTGTACCTATATATGTGGTTTATTCTTTGCTGGAAGTGGTGTTTGATGATGCCGCCGGAGTGGATGGTGTGGCGGCAGGTTTTTCTGTGCTTGATGTTGATTTACCGTCTTCGCTGGAGCCGGCTAGATTTTTTTTAGCGCCTGATTTGTAGTCTGTTTCGTACCAGCCGCTGCCACTTAAACGAAATCCTGGAGCGGAGATTTTTTTTATTAAGCTATTGTTATTGCACGCAGGGCACAGGCTTAATGGCGCATCACTCATTTTTTGCAGCGCTTCTAGTTCGTGCTGGCAGGCGGTGCATTGGTACTCGTAAAACGGCATGCTAAGTCTCAGTCTTGATGGTTGTGCTTGAATGGCTTGTGTGATGTTGCAAAAACGGTTGCGCCGCAAGTGTTGGGCAGGCGCGGGCGCGCATTATACATGAGCAGGCCCCCCACAAAACACTTCCAGTATCTGACCTAGTGTTGCGTGGTTGGAATTCTCTGTGGGGCTACAGGTGTTAGATGGATGATCGCAAATCAGGGCGTGTTTTGCGCTCTCTGTTTTACTGTGGCTTCACTGACGTTTTTGGGCGTGTCTAATTTGGAGGGGATTGCCGGTATCGCCGTTGGTCGATTATTTCACACGCGATAGGTGCCATTTTTTAGTTTGTGAGCATTGAGTTGAATATTTTGTTCCTTGGGTAGCACGTAAAATTCGCTATTGCTGGCGTCTAGGATGCATTTTTAATGCGTCTCTCTGCTGCAAAATCCCTTTGGGAATGCCGCGCGCTTGATTCCATTCTTGATGCAATTCTATCTTTCTGTCTTGGGGGCATGCCTCCTGATCCGTGTGGTTGTTGTTGCGAAAATGCCATGCGGTCAACACGAAAATTGAATTTCCGCAGGTGCTCTTTAGTATTGGTGGGGGGAGGGGTAAGCCTATTTTTGCAAGATACAGCTTGTTTTGAGCGGTTTTTTTCGTTTTTTTATCGGATGGGGTTGCTTGAATGTATACAATACTCTATAAATAGTGCATTAAATAACTATTCTTGTTTTCATCCCAAAACCAATGAGGTCTACATCATGGCAGCTCCCAAAGCTAAAAAAACCGCTCCAAAAAAAGTAGCAGCTAAAGAAACAGTAAAAAAAGTGGCTAAAAAAGCCGAAGTTAAGCCAGCTAAAGCCCTTGCAGGCGTTAAAGAGCGTTTTTCAAAAGCTGAGTTGCTTACCCATATTTCAGAAACTACCAGCCTTAGCAAAAAAGATGTGTCTAACGTTATTGATGCTCTTGGCGATGTTATCGAAGCGCATATTGGTAAAAAAGGCTGTGGCGAATTTGTTCTTCCGGGCCTTATGAAAGTGGCTACAGTTAAAAAACCTGCGAAAAAAGCACGTAAAGGTATTAACCCGTTCAC
>JBEGTZ010000198.1:0-5073 GCA_041179125.1 Pseudomonadota bacterium
ATTTATTACCTGCTGATATTCTGGGTGTTGCCGTATTTGCTCGCGAACAAGGGGTATTTAAATTTCATCCTGGCCCCATTTTTACACAGGTTTTACTTGCAGATGAAATTAATCGCGCCTCCACCAAAACCCAAAGTGCATTGCTGGAGGCGATGGAAGAGGGGCAAGTCACTATTGAGGGTAAAACCCGCTCATTACCCACACCATTTTTTGTTATAGCCACTCAAAATCCTATAAGCCAAAGCGGCACTTATAATTTGCCGGAATCACAATTGGATCGTTTTTTAATGCGAATTTCTCTTGGTTATCCAAACCGGGATTCCGAGCGAATGTTATTTGAAGGCGTCAATCCGCGCCAATTATTAGAAAATATACAGCCAATAATAAACCAAGAAACCTTGCTAAAAATTCAAATGGACGTGCGCCAAGTGTCTGCAAGTGCCTCGCTGCTGGATTATTTTCAACGTTTAGTTGCGGCCACTCGTGAAGAATCTGTCTTTAGTTACGGTTTATCTCCGCGTGGCGCGTTGGCGTGGTTACAGGCCGCAAAAGCCTGGGCATGTATTCATGAACGTAATTATTTAATTCCTGACGATATACAAGCGGTAATGCACGCTGTACTCATTCACCGTTTACGTGGCGCGCGCCATCAGGACATCGCATTGTTGTTAAAAGAATTGCAGCAACGCGTACCGGTGTTGTAAGCGTATGCGGCATAAACTTGAAGATTATTGGCACCAATGGATTTTGCAGCGAGAGCCAAAAGCTCAATTTTTTGTGCTTAACCGGCGTAATTTATATACGTTCCCTGGTATTCCTGGCTTTATTTACCTTGTCCTTGTATTGATTCTTTGGTTGATAGGCACTAATTACCAAAATAATTTAATCCTCGCATTGGCTTATGGGTTAATCAGTGTATTCGTAGTGGCAATCTTGCACGCTTATGCCAACCTGGCAGGTATTTCATTAACGATTTTGCAGGGGAAATCAGTACATGTGGAGGACACAGCAGAATTTACTGTGCAGATGTGTGCATCGAATAAACGTGGTGGGGAGAACATCCGTTGCCGGTTTCACTTTCAAAAAAGTATTCTGGTTGAGTTAAATTGTCAACAGCCAATAACGGTTAATATTCCCATGCTGACTAAACAACGTGGATGGTTACTGGCTGGGCGTTTATTGGTAGAAACGTATTATCCATTAGGTTTAATACGCTGTTGGACATGGCTTCATTTCGATCAAAAAATTTTAGTTTACCCAAAATTAATTGATGGCCCCATGCCATCACCATCAAAAACAGCGGTTGGTGAAATGGACAGCGGAATTACGGCGGGAGGTAGTGATTTTGATGGTTTAAGGGAATACCAATTAGGGGATGCGCGCAAACACATTGCCTGGAAAGCGGTTGCAAAAGGAAAAGGCCTTTTTACAAAAAAATATGTAGATGAAATAAGTGAAGAACTGTGGTTGGATTTTTCTCAATCAAATAACCCTATTGAAGAACGTTTGGGTATTTTGGCCTATTGGGTTGTAAAACTGAGTGAAACAAACCAATCTTTTGGTTTGCAGTTAAACAACCTATCTATTCCGCCTAATAAGGGCAACTTACACCGGCATGAATGTTTAAAAGCGTTAGCCCTATTTGACGGGCGCCTATAAATGAAAATAATAAGAAGTACACGCGCAGAGATAATAAAATCAGAAAATAAACCATCAAGCACTGCTGTATCTGTATCCACTCCCATCCGTTTTGATGCCATTTATTGGATTTTAACAGCGCAAGCCTTGGTAATTATACCCTTGTTATGGCAGCTGCCCCGTTGGTTGTGGGGGCTATGGGCGCTTGCCATTTTTTGGCGCTACGCCGCACAAAAAAAATGGGTAAACCCAAGTGGAAACTTACTTAAATGGTTATTGGCTGGCGGCGCTATTGCTGGGTGGTATTTTAGCTTTCCTCAACGTGCTAATACTGATGCAATGGTGGGTTTATTGGTTATGTCGTTTATTTTAAAAACAACGGAATGTCAGACTAATAAAGATGGATTACTGCTGATTTTTATTGGGTTTATTGCGGTTGCGGCACAGTTTTTATTTAACCAAAGCCTAGCCTCTGGACTTTATGGCGCTGCATGTTTAATGGCGTTGTTGCTGGCATGGCAGAGTTTATATTTTACTCGCGAACGCCCGCTAGTTAATCGGGTTTCTTACGCCAGTATTTTGGTTTTACAGGCATTGCCATTAATGCTGCTGTTATTTGTGGTTATGCCAAGGCTTACGCCGTTATGGAAAGTGCCCATGCCGGAAGCGCGCGGTAAAACTGGATTTAGCGATCAATTATCACCAGGTGATCTAGGGCAGCTGGTTAAAAGTGGTGAGACGGCATTCCGTGCAAATTTTATTGGTGAACACCCTCGACCAAGGGATTTATATTGGCGTGGATTGGTATTGAGTGAATTTGATGGGCGCTCTTGGCGACGTGCTTCAAACGATTTAAACATTGTTGAAGAATCACCACAGTCTTTTGATCAATTAATTGAATACAGTATCGTCATTGAGCCACACAATCAAACTTGGTTGTTTTCTTTGGCTACGCCCACACAGGTTAAAGGCACGGGAATGCAGATTAAAAAGCAAGAAGCCGGCCTTGTGGCTGCCGAGAATATTATTTTCCAACGAACACAGTATCAAGTGATCAGCGCACGATCTGTTTTTTTTCCTGAAAACTCTCAGCTATCGCAAGAAGAACGACAGTTAAATTTAAGTTTACCTAAAGATGGAAATATACAAACCCGCGCACTGGCACAGATGTGGCAAAAATCGGGCATGGATACACAACAAAAAATTACAGCCGCCTTAGAGCTTTTTAATCGAGAATTTGTTTATACCCTTTCACCGCCTGTATTGGGTAGTGAGGTGGTTGATGAATTTTTATTTTCCAGCAAACGGGGATTCTGTGAACATTTTGCCAGCAGTTTTACTTTTTTGATGCGAGCAGCCGGTGTGCCTGCGCGGGTTGTAGTTGGCTACCAAGGTGGAAAATATAATGATTTAGAAAATTATTTAATTGTTACCCAAGCCGATGCCCATGCCTGGGTAGAAATCTGGCAACAGGGTTTTGGCTGGGTAATGCTTGACCCGACCGCTGCGGTTGCACCGAACAGAATTGAATTAGGTATAGATGAAGCCTTAAATACTGAAGACCGCAGCCTGGTAGGGCAGGGCGTATTATCGGGTAGTGGTTGGTGGCTGCCCTGGGAAAAGCGCTGGGATGCAGCAAATTTTACTTGGCAACGCTGGGTGCTTAATTACGATGCGGCAAAACAAAAAAATGTACTGGAACGCTGGCTGGGCGGTAGTGATTGGCAGTCGGTGATGAAAGGTTTGTTTGTGCTGGGTGTGTTTTTTAGTGTGGGTTTTGCGCTCTGGCTTTATGGTTTGCGCAAAAAACCTACATTAACAGCAGAAGCGCGTCTATTAGTTCCTTTATACCGCAAATTAATAAAAAAAGGATTCAAACCCAAAGAGGGGGAATCAGTAATGGCGTTTTTAAATCGAGTGGGTCAGATTTGTCCAGAATATAAAATACCTGCACGTTATGTGGCAAAGTTATTTGAGCAGGTAGTTTATGCTAGTGATATTGATGCGATGGATAAGCTTAAGCGTGCAGCGAAGCAATTCCCCCATGTGGTGCGTAATTAATTTTTTGTCGCCTTATTTATTACTCAACACACGGGATTTACGCAATACCGCATCAAATTCCCAGTGATCGCTGCCATGACGCCCGTAATGCACAGCAATCATTTCGCCTTTCTCATTAATCAAAAAGTCTGCAGGCAGGCCAGTGACAGATTCTTCTGTTTTAGGTTTCCCGCGATAACCTTTTATTACAGCATATATTGCTTTAATTAATGCGATAGGGTGGGCAACCGCCCAAATGGATTCTTGCACACCAAACTGTCGATACAGTTGTTTTCCTGGGTCGGCAATCATGGCAAAGGGTGTATCACTTTGAAACTCTCGCAAACTGTCGGCTGTTGAATGAAAGACAACGATTTCTTGTATGTTGGCAGCGGTTAATTCGTTTGCGCGCATTTTAAACTGATGCAGATGTAAATTACACATGGGGCATCCAGCGAAACGCCTAAATTGTAAATGGGTTGTTACACCAGTACTGGGAAGAGTGATTTTCCCTTGGTTTAGGCTTTCAACCGTAATAGTAGGGAGATGGTCTCCCTTTTTAAAACGTCGCATAGTGAAAATTCCGGTAAGGAAAACGTCCGTGTTTAATCGAGGTAAAAAATATACGGTATGGAAATTATAACACTGCAATTTTTTCTTTTTGGTCGCTAAGTTGATATATGGCTTGAGCATAGCCATTAAGTTTTTCGTGTTCTTTTTGTACCACCTCTGCGGGTGCTTTATCCGTAAAAGCTGGGTTATTTAATTTTGTTTGCACGCGCTCTATTTCTTTATTAAGTTTATCTATTTCTCTGTCTAAGCGATCTAACTCTGCTTGCTTGTCGATAATCCCTGCCATTGGCACTAATATTTTAACTTCGCCAAATAATGCAGTAGCACTTAACGGTGCATCGGCATCATTGGGTAGATAAGTAATCGCCTCAAGACTTGCGAGTTTTCTTAAAAAAGTACTATTTTGATTAACGTAATCTTCCGTCGAATCGGTTCCACCACACACGTATACGTTAATTTTTTTACTGGGTGGCACATTCATTTCACCACGTATAGTGCGAATGGCCGTTACAATCCCCTTAATCCACTCCACATCCTGCGCCGCCTGCGGGTCAATTTGGGTGGCATCCGGTGCAGGGTAGGGTGCAAGCATAATACTTGGGCCGGTTTTGCCTGCTAGTGATTTTACTTTCTGCCAAATTTCTTCGGTAATAAACGGCATGAACGGATGAGCTAAACGTAAAATAGCTTCTAATACACGAATGAGTGTACGGCGAGTGCCTTTTTTAATTTCTGTTGATGCTAAATCATCCCATAATACGGGTTTGGATAATTCAATATACCAATCGCAATAATCCTTCCAAATAAAATCATAGAGCGCTT
>JBEGTZ010000199.1:0-6588 GCA_041179125.1 Pseudomonadota bacterium
TCTCTCCTGAAGTTCACTGGACTGACGGCCCTGCCGGCACCATGAGCTACGCGGTTGCTTTTAAAGACACCACCATCATCAATAGCGCTAACCCAGCCAATGGCTACCACTGGTTAATGTGGAATATCCCTGAGTCAATCAACGTGGTTCCACGCAACCTGTCTACCCCTGCCAAACCTACCGAAATGGGCGGTGCTACGCAGAAGAGTCCTATCGGAACCAAGTTCTTCGGCCCTTGCCCATCCACTTCATGCACCAGCCGCAAGAAAGACACCTACTCGTTCACCGTTTATGCTATGGGTTCTTTAACGGTTAACCCAACAGGCACCGTGCAACAACAAATCCAATGGTTGGAATCAAACGCACTGAAGAAAACCGAAGTGACCGGCACTTCAGACGCAGCACCTAAAGGTACCAACTGCCCAACTACTGGTGGCCCAGACGGCGCCGCTTTATTTGCCAGCAAGTGTGTTAACTGCCACACCGCCGCCAGCAAAGCCAACCACACCGCAGCGCAAATCAAAACCGCCATTAATGGGGTAAGCCGTATGTCTGGCTTAAAAACCATGACCGATGCGGAAATTGCTGCTATTGCTGCCTTCCTGAAAAAATAAGTAGCATTTACCTGGGCGGCCTAGCCGCTCTTTAAATGCATCAAATGGCCGCCTTGTGCGGCCATTTTTTTTGCCCATCGAAAACATTCCCCTCACCATCTAAATTGTCCCAAAAACCATATCACCCGCCAAAACTGCCCGCTCAGTCACAAACACTATGCAAAACGCCACGCAATTCTGCGTGTTTGATGTTTCTTCACGCTGGAATTATGTTTATATAAGGGGGTGTTTTGCCCACATAAGGCAAATCATCAAACCATAACCCATAAACCGGAGTGACTTTTCATGAAACAATTTAAAAAAATACTGGTTTTAACCAGCGCCGTGGCCCTTTCTAGCGCCATCAGCGCTTTTGCTGCGGATGCCGTTGTTGTCACCACAACCGATGCCACCACAGCTGCCCCCACCACTGAAGTTATTAAGCCTTGTAAAGAATTATTAGCCGGTGGTTTTGCCGGTAAAGGCGCTCACTTTGGTGACGCACTGAAACTGACCGACGAGCAAAAAGAAGCTATTGAAACTGCTTTGATGGATATTCGTGTAAAAGCCCCTGTTAAAGGCGAAGTTGAAGACGAAGATTTCATTGACGCCCAAGTGGACGCCCGTGAAGCAGTTAAAAAAGCCATCGAAGCGGTGTTAACTGAAGAGCAGAAAAAACTCTTAGCTGAGTTAGAAGCCAAAGCAGAAGCTGCCAAAGCTGAGCGTGAGAAAGCCATCAAAGACATGCCCAAAAAAGGCGACAAACCCGCTGTAGACAAACCCGCTACAGACAAGCCAGTGTGGAGCAACCCTACCAAGCCAACTACGCCAGTTAAACCAGTAGACGGCACTAAGCCTGTAAAACCTACCACGCCTGTAAAACCCACTACTCCAGTTAAACCAGTAGATGGCACTAAACCGGTCACTCCTGTAAAGCCAGTAGACGGTACTAAGCCTGTTAAACCAGTAGACGGCACCAAGCCTGTTACTCCTGTTAAACCAGTAGATGGCACTAAGCCTGTTACTCCAGTAAAACCCACTACTCCAGTTAAACCAGTAGACGGCACCAAGCCTGTTAAAGGTGAGCGCCCTGTAAAAGGCGAAAAACCTGTTAAACCAGTTGAAGAGCCCGTTAAGCCTGTAGTTCCTGCTGCGCCTTTGTAAGAAAAACTAATTCGTGGGGCGTGGTGTGTACTTTGCCCGCATAACGCGCCTTTAACGTTTTAGCTGCGCATCCAGCGAAGGTTTTTGCTTCATCCTAAAAACCTTCGCTGGGTCGCTCAAGCCTCAAGCGCCATCCAGTAAAGTTAAAAATTCGAACCGCTAGCATGGCTGCACTTCATTTTCATTTGCACCAATAACTTACACAGTGTTTTAGCCTTCAACCGAGGCTTTTAGAATTAAGCTCCACAGGTGACAACCCAAGTACCATTTCGTCGACAAAACCCCAGGCGGCCCTCTCAGCGCTTCAGGTTTCCAAGCAGGTCACAGCACGGAATGAGGTATTTAGGGCATTATTCCCCTAATGAAGTAGGTGGCCTTTTAACGGAACCCTCTGGAAGTATTACCCGGCCAGTGTCGCGCTAACCCGATCCAATTTATGACCAGTACACTCAAGCAACACGTATTTACCGCCCTGCGCAAACTCTTAACCCCCATTGTTAAGATGCTGCTGCGCAATGGCGTGAGTTATAAAGAATTTTGTGTTCTGAGCAAGGACCTCTACGTTGAAGTGGCCTCTGCTGACTTTGGCCTGCGCGGGCGCCCCACTAATGTCTCCCGCATCGCCCTGCTCACCGGCCTTGACCGCAAAGAAGTCAAACGTATCAAAGACTTACTCGGCAAAGAGCAGCATGGCAGCGATGCCCAGCTCAACCAAGACCGTTTCAGCCGCGTATTAAGTGCCTGGCACTTAGATGCCGAATTTATCGACGATGCCGGCCTGCCGCAGGAGTTGCCCTCCGAGGGCGATACCAGCAGTTTCGCAAGCCTCGCCAAGCGTTTCGGCGGCGATGTGCCCCCGCAAGCGCTCATCAAAGAACTCATCCGTGCCGGTGCTGTGGAAGAATTACCCAACCATCAATACCGCGCCCTACAGCGTTATTTTTTCCCCGTCCACACGGACCCAGACGCCATACTGCGTGCAGGTTCGGTCATCAATGAGTTGGCCGACACCCTGTTCCACAACCTGTATGGCAGTGGCGCCAACGGCAAAAAAATCCCGCGTTTTGAACGCAGGGCTAGCAATAATTTAATCGACCCAAAACATCAAAAAGCCTTTAAAGCCTTTGTTGATAAAGAGGGCCAAGCATTTTTAGAACGAGTGGATGATTGGTTGAGCGCCCACGAACCCTCAAGCGACGCCCCACCTACGGCCAATAAAATTCGCCTAGGTGTCGGCGTGTACGCCATCCACAAATCCCAAGATAACCCCGAGGCATAACATGCGGCCATTTTCCCTTCATCAAGCCTTAGGGCTGATCCTGTTTTCTTGCCTGTTCTCCTGTGGGGGCGGCGGTGGAGGCGGCGGTAGCAGCGCCGGCATCGACGGCTCCGGCGCGCCCGCCATCGCCGTAGTCTCCGGCCCCATCAACGGCTTCGGCAGCGTGATCCTCAACGGTGTTCACTACAACACCGACAACGCCGAATTCTGGGTGCGCGGCCAGCGCGCCTCCGAAGCGGCCTTAAACGTGGGCAGCTACATCCATTTAGAAGGTACCGTTGATGCCGATGGCCGCGAGGGTGTGGCCAAGCGCATTTACTTCCAGCCCAATGTTATGGGCGCCGTTAGCAGCGTGAATGTTTTAGCTGAAACCTTCGTTGTTATGGGGCAAACCGTACACCTGGCGGACGACACCATGCTGGATTTCGCCATCACCCCCCGCGATATCAGCGGCATTAAAGTAGGCCAATGGGTAGAAGTCTCCGGCCCCTTAAACGCCGAAGGCGGCATCATCGCCACCCGTGTTGGCCTGATGCAAACCAGCGCCAAAGAACTCGCAGGTGCCGTAACCGACTACAACCCAAGCACAAAAACCTTCCGTATTAACGGCGTCACTGTGGACTTCAGCAAAACCCTGGCGCCACCGAGTTTAAATAATGGCCAGCGCGTGATTCTGCGCGAAGCCACCTTAGCCAATGGCGTAGTGCAGCCCGGCCAGATCGAACTGGAATACAAACCCAACTTACCCCAGGGCCAGCTCATCACCCAAACCGGCCTGATCACCCGTTTTGCCTCCTTGGAAGACTTCAGCATCGGCAACTTTGACGTTACCACCGACGCCATCACCCAGTACCAAAACACCGAAGCGCAAAGCTTGGGGTTAAACGTGCGCGTCACGGTGGTAGGCCATTTAAAAGACGGCAAACTGCTGGCGGATAAAATCATTTGGCTGGCCAACGCCGAGTGGAAAATCCAAGGCCCCATTGAAGACATGCGCAACATCAGCGCCACAGGCGGCGAAATTTTAGTGCAAGGCCAATGGCAAACCCTCACCGCCTTCGCCCGTTTGGATAGCGAAACCAGCATGAAGGGCGACCGTATGAAGTTCTCTAACCTGGATATCAATGACTTTGTAGTCTTAACCGGCCACCAAGAAGGCGAGCAGCGCATCGTGGATAGCCTGGAGCGGGAAGCGCGGCCTAAATTCGACATCGAGAAAAAAATCTTAGGCTTTGTTCAGATGCAACCCATCGAAAGCGCGGCCACCTCCTTTTGGCTGGCGCCGCAAATCTTGGTGCAGATGCAAAACGACACGCGTTATTACCTCAACGGTGTGGAAATCACCCAGGCACAATTCCTGAAAAAAGCCCCAGGCCAGTTTATTACCCTGTTTGGCGTGCTGCTGGATGACGGCTCCTTCCGTCAATTTAAAGCCAGCCGCATAAAATTAACCTTGGCGCCCATGCCTGGAACCGGCTGGCCCAGCCCTTATGCGCCACCCCCCAGCCCTTACTACGGCCCGGATCCTTACGGGGAGCCAGACGGCGAGCGGCACAGCGGCAAAACTCAAGCAATGGCCCCGCGTACAATGCAATCTCGCCAGAGGTAAATAATCTGCCCTGGGGGCTTGTGGCGAGGAAACAAAAGGCTTCAGATGAAGCCTTTTTTAGTGGGAACCGGGAAACACAGATGATCAGCATCCAAAACGAAGATTTTGACCTCGCCACTGAAACCGCAGCACTTAAAACCCACACCAGCATCGGCGCACTGGTGTGTTTTGTCGGCCTGGTGCGGGAATTTCACCCAGGCGCCGAACTGTACATCGAACACTACCCCGGCATGACCGAATACAGCCTCACCGAACTGGCAAATCAAGCCAAAACCCGCTGGGCACTAGACGGCGTGCGCATTGTGCATCGTGTAGGCCGCCTGAGCGCGGGCGACCAAATAGTGCTAGTAGCCACCGCCGCCGCCCACCGCAGCAACGCCTTCGCCGCCTGCGATTGGCTAATGGACATGCTAAAAACCCAAGCCCCCTTCTGGAAGCGCGAAGGTGAACACTGGGTGGAAGCAAAAGAATCCGATCAAAACGCCCTTAGGCGCTGGTAGTGCTTAAATACCTAATTGCAGGTTAACCTTCCAGATGTAACTATCCAGGTTCAGCGCTCCCGTGTGGGTTCACAGGAGCCTTATCGAAAGTTCATTTTTGGAGTCACGCCATGTCCATCAGCGCCCTGTGTTTAGGTTTTTGTCAGTTTTTATTTATGGCCGCCGTGGCAGTGGGAATTGCCTTTAACGCACTGGTCGGCAAACAACTCGCACCTAACGCCACACTGGCTACCTTGCCTTTTTTGGGCATGATGGGCGCCACCGCTGCACTCACCTTATTTATGCCTCGCGCGCTCGCTTTTTGGGGCTATCGCGGAGTATTTGTGGGCGGGGCCGTCATGGGCGCCTTGGGTTGTGCTTTGGCAACCTACAGTATCGGGGCTGAAGCATTCCTGCTGTTTTGCTTAGCCGGGGTCATGATGGGGGTTTATCAAGCCTCAGCCCTGTATTACCGCTTTGCCGCCGCCGATGCGGTGGAGGGGCCACATAAAAGCACGGCCATTGCCTGGGTATTAAGCGGCGGTATCGCGGCGGCTTTGATCGGCCCCTTAATCGGCAAAAACCTGCTGCACAGCCTGCCCGTGGAATACACCGGCGCCTACTTAGCTGCGACGGTATTGTGTTTATTGGCTATTCCGGTTTTTGCATTTACCCCCTTGCCCCAACGGCAAGCTGCACAAGCCAGCCGTGTAGCCTGGTGGCCACTGCCTAAAATTGCGGTACAGGCGATCCTATTTTGCAGCTGCGGTTATTGCCTTATGTTAATGGTAATGCTGGCAAGCCCTTTAGCTATGGCCGGTTGCGGGTTCCACGCGGGCGATGCCGCCAGTGTGATTCAGTGGCATTTACTCGGCATGTTCGCGCCATCATTAATAACCGGCAAATGGATCGCCCGCTGGGGCGCCCCCACCATTGCTTGGGTTGGGGTGGCTATTTTGGCAGCAGGCTGCGCCCTAGCCTTGAGCAGCGAACATTTGTGGGCCTTCCATAGCGCTTTATTTGTGGTTGGGGTGGGTTGGAACTTTATGTACATGGGTGGCAGCACGCTGCTAACACACATCCCCGACGCCCCTTTGCGCAGCCGCCTGCAAGCCATTAACGAATTTATTACCTTTGCTAGTGTAACCCTGGTATCGGGCCTTACCGGTTGGGTGTACGCACAGCTGGGTTGGCAGGCCATTTTAGTTATGGGGATTGTTTTGTTGGCGGCTTTAAGTGCAGTGCAATGGCAACAAAATAAGGCTAATGGAAATAAACCTGTTTTTTAGAGGGGGCGGTTTCGGATAATAAGTGCAAGGTCCTGTTTTAAGGGCGCCTCCGAAAATTCAATTTTCGCGATGATCGCGAGGCATTTTTGCACGGACGACTGCATGGATGCCGGACGACCCCACGGATGGGGGAGGTAGAATTTCATCGGGAATGAAATCGAGGTAGAGCGACGCA
>JBEGTZ010000200.1:0-3830 GCA_041179125.1 Pseudomonadota bacterium
AGGCCCTTTGGATATTGAGCTGTCTGCATCGGGTATATACACGGTTATTGCCCGCGATGAGATCGGGCTTGCTGGTGCCAATGTAACGCTAATGGATGATTTTGTAGCGAAATAATCCAGAATATTAGGTGGTATAAGCGTAACGCCTAACGGGTATTAAATTTTTCAAATTGTTCGTAAGGCGTCACCCTAAAAACCTCAGTTGGATCACCCAAGTCTGTGTAACTGAGGTTTCTAGGGTAGCTTTAGTACTCAGCAGTGCTTGGGTGCGGCGCACTAAAGTGGCGTATTTTTGATCCGGGTTACGCATTACCTACATTGGGTGTGTTTTGTCTCGGTCGGAAAAGCAAAGCACTGTCCGACGTTAATCCTAAAAACCTCAGTTGAGCGCCCAAAAGCTGTGTAAGCCCTTGGCATGCCAAGCAAAAGTTAAAAATTTTGAACAGCCAATAACGCGCCGCATCTATTTAGAGCCACATCGCTCACTGCTTGAGCGTATTCGAAAAGGTGCGCACTGGGTCGTGCTAAGGTTTTTAAGCGCTATAGGGCGCCTCCGGCAATTCACTTATCGCGCGCTCGCGGCCTTATTTTTGTGTTCAGTCAGTCATTTATACCGAATAAATTTCCTCCTTCGGCTTGGGCATCCTCGGCTGGGCATCCTGCTTCGCTCTCGATTTCATTCCCGATGAAATTCTATCTCCCCCATCCGTGGGGTCGTCCAGATCATCACGAAAATTAAATTTCCGGAGGTGCCCTATAGCGAGTTTGCTGCAAAGGCTTTTGGCGAAGCATGGAAACACGCCGAGCGCTTGCGCCGCTGCATACGCCACCAGCAATCGAGCAGTTGCCCAAATGCGTGCTCTAGGTTTTCCAACACACCGCAGGCCAAGATGAGGTCGGCGGGTTGTTCCAGTTGCATGAGGGGGTTGATGTGTAGGGTGGCGCGCAGTAGGGCCAGCCGTGCCATCAGCTGCTCCTGGTTTGCCATGCCCAGCACGATAAAACACGGGCCGCGCCAGCGGATGACGACGGCGATGTCGTCTTTGGTGTAGCGCTTTAGCCGCTCAGCAAACTGCACTTGAACGTCCTCCGCTAACGCTTGTTGGTTGAGGTTGCTGGTGGGTGTGACCAGTTCTAGGACAACAAACGGTAGGCGTGGGCGGATGCTTTGTTGCAGGAGTTCCACCAGCGCCAGCACAAGGCCGGTGTGGTCCAAACACTGGGTGGATTTATCGCGGAAGGTGTTGTACGGGCGGAAGAAAGCCGCCGGTTTGTATCCGGCTAGGCTCTGCTGCAACTCACGCCAGGCGGGATATTCAAGGCGCCATTGACGGTACAGCCGCCACCAACCGGCCACTAAAAATGCCGCAGCCAGGCAACTCCACAAGAGGATCAAACCGATCAGTAGCTGTTCAAAACGGATCCAAGGGCCGACAAATTCCAGCGCTTCCAGCTGGATGTCGTAGGCGCCGGGCAGGGTGGGCGCCGGGATGTCGATGCCAAATAGCAGCACGTTGGCAAAATCCTGTTGGGCAAAGGCGCGTTGGGGGGCGTATTCGCGCACCCACCAGTCCGCAACCGAAAACCCGGCCAGCGGTATTTCTATGTGGGTATTTTCAGCACTGGGCGCAAAAACATAGTGTTGGAATTTCGCGCTATCGGGTTGTTCCAGCTTAGAAAAACGCGGGTCGAATACACGCATGTGCAGGCGCAATACGCGGCCTGGGCCTTGGTAACGCACCTTGGTGCGCAGGCGGTTAAAGCCGCTGAGGTCGCGCCCCTGCCCCGGTTGCGGCGCTAAGTTGATCTGCATGGCGCAGAAGGGATCTTTGGTATCCGCTTGAATGGTGCAGACATAATGGCCTTGCGCTTCATTCAGCCACACCGCCTGGGTGCCGCCGCCTTTGTTTTTATCGGTAATGAGGTAGCGCCCCAACTGCCCTTCTGCGGTTAAATCCCAGTGGCGTTCAGGCAAAAAGGGGAAAACCCCTATGGCCACAAGGCTGATGAAGGCTAAAACCCAGCCCACGATTAAATAATGTTGTTTGTTCACGCGGCCGCACCCCCGCAATCAACCACGCGATTGCCTAACACACGCTCTTCATTTAAGCGGTTTTGGCAGCGGGCGTAGGCCCGCTCAAGGGGTTCTCTGGTGCGAAATAACACCACGCCAATGGACACGGTTAACACAACCGGCTGAGTGTCATCGAGGGTGATGAGGTGAATGTGGTGGCGCAGCTTTTCCGCCAGCAACAGGGCTTCGGCCTGTTGGGTGTGCGGGCTGAGCAATATAAATTGGCCTTCCTGCCAGCGCGCCAGTTTGTCCTGCGGGCGTATGCGGCTTTTTAGGCTGTTGGCCACGGCCACCAGCGCACGCTCCTGTATATCGGCGCCCCAGTTTTCAGCCAGTTCAGCGAAGTGGTCCAAGTTAACCATCAGCAAGGCCACTTGGTCGTGGTCGCCCCAAACGCGGCAAGCCTGGCGCCAATATTCGATAAACCCTGGGCGGTTGTAGATGCCGGTCAACTCATCCTGCTGGGGTATGGCGCAAAAAGCGGGCGTTTTAGCTTCATATTCATCTACGGCAGTGTGCATAGCGGCAAGGTTTGCCTGCATCTGCCGCGCCAGTGTTCGCTGCAAACGCACCCACTGCACACTCAGCCAAAGCAATAACACAAGCCACAGGCCCAGCACAGCCAGGTAGGTACTTTTAGGGGTGATATAAGGCCGCAAAACCGCAAGCTCACTTAACCGCAATTCGTGGTCCCCAACCACCGCAGGGCTTGATAAATCCACCCCGAAGCTGGTAACGCGGTCAAATTGCGCGGTGCTGTATCGGCTGGGCACGGCGTGGCTGGCCAGCCACCAATCGGCCAAGTTAAATTCGCTAAAGGCGATCTCCAGTGAATGGTTGGCCTCGTGGGCGGGCAGCATCATTAAATTGTACTGCGCATCCTCCGCTTGCTCGGCGGCGACGCTCGGCGGGCTGTTGCGCAAATAGACGCGAAAGAAGGTGTTTTTGGACTGCGCGGCCAGGGTAATACGCAAACCATAAGCACCGCGCCAGTCAAAACTTGGGTCGAAGGAGAGGCTAAAACCACAGGCTTTGCTGGCGTATTCAGCCTGTACACGGCACATCCAGTGCAATTTTTCCCGGTTCAACCACTGCACTTCATCCGTGTGTTCATCGGCATAAATAGAGGAGCGCAGGCTAACTTGCCCTTGTAAAAGGGAGGTGGCCCGCAGGGGTAAAACATGGGGCAAGGTGAGGGCAATTAGGCTTACCAGAACCGCACCCAGCAGACACTTATCGTGCCGCGTGAGTACCGTTCTGAAATAAGTCCACCGCCCCAACATTTAACGTCCTAAGGAAAACATAAGATGCCTAAAGCATAGACGGTTTTCTTTTTTAACTAGGTGTTTTTCCCCAGGATGACCAAAACCATTGCCAAGTTCACATCTTTAACCTAGAAACCTCGGTTGAGCGCCCAAAAGCTGTGTAAGCCACGGGTATCGAATAGTGAAAGTTAAAAATGAAGGGCAACCGTATTGGTTGTTCGAATTTTTAAATTTTTCTAGTTGAATCAATGGGTTGCGCAGACTTGGCTGATGCAACTGAGGTTTTTAGGTTTAAGCTCGGGCGGCTTTTAAAATCCCAGTAACTCAGCGCGCCCGCACGTAGCTGTAGGTTGGGTAGCGCTTGCGAAACCCAACACACCACACACCCGCAATCAGAAAAACAAAGGGCGCTGTTGGGTTTATAACCACGCAAACCACAATGCACCACCCCACCCATGTTGGGTTTGGCAAGCGCTACCCAACCAACACCT
>JBEGTZ010000201.1:0-10165 GCA_041179125.1 Pseudomonadota bacterium
AAACTACACAGCAATAACAGCAGAATAATCAGGCTATGGCTGATTAATTTAATGAATAATTTGGCTGTTATTTTCGCCAGCAATTTAGGCTGCATGTTAAAACGCCTGCCCTAAACTCACATATATTTGATAGGGATCGTCACCTGGGCGAGGGGTTTTGGGCCGGGCAACATCCAGCCGGATGGGGGCAAATAGGGTGTAATAACGCAGGCCCAGGCCATAACCCCATAAAAATTGTTCGCCCCAATGCCAATGATCATCCGGGTAGGCCCAGCCGCCATCGTAAAAAGCGGCCAGGCCCCAATCCTCGCCCCAACGCAGGCGCAATTCAAATGAGGCTTCGGCAAAAGATAAACCGCCGCTGGGTTTGCCCTCCACTATTGCGCCTAATGTTTGATAGGGGTAGCCGCGCACAGAGCCGCCACCGCCTACGTAAAATCGTTTGGTGGCGGGAATAGTATTTAGGCTTTCGCCAGAAATAGTTCCGCTGGCAGCGCGCACGGCTAAGGTGGGGTGCAGTGTTTTTGTGGGGTGGGTGTAATAGGCGCTGGCGGCAAAATTTTGTTGTTGGAATTGAATTTCCGGGTGGTAGGCATCCCACACACTGCTGGCGCCCAAGCTTAACGCCCAGCCTTGTGTTGGGTTTAGTGGTTGATCGGTATTATTTAGGCGAAGGTGTACGGGCAGTGAAAAAAGGCCGGAGCGACGGGTGTTTTTTTCTTCGTATATTGCTTGGTTTTCTTGAATAAATTCCGTTCCTTTTTCTTGAATAAATTCAGTTTCAATGCCCAAATTCGCAACAGTGTATTCACTAAAATACCGCTCTAAGCTTGCGGATATGATTTCGGTTTTGGATTGGCTGGAGGCGGAATCTTCCGGTTTATATTGGGTGGATATAATTAAATTTTGTTGCGGGTGCAAAATGTGGGGCAGGGTAAGCCGCGCTTGGTAATTGCCTTTTATACGATTTTGCTCGCCCACCAGGCCTAAATGCTCGCCGCCACCGCCGATATTGCGGTGTTCCCAGCCTAGGGATAGGCCTTCTTTGTTGTCGCCGTCATAACTTAAACCGCCTTTTATTGTGCGCGGTTTGCGGGGGGTGAGGTAAATATCGGTAATAACGGCTTGCCCGTTTAAATGGGTTTGTACATCAGCGCTGGTTAATAAATCACTTTTTAGTAAATTAAGGCGCATTTTATCCAGCAGGGGTTGTTTAAAACAGTCACCTGCTTGGTAGGTTAAATAATGCTGTAGAAAATCTTTTTTTATGGCGGGCGCACCGTGGAAATTACTCGCATCAAAATGGGCGTTAGTGGTTGATTCCAAATAAATACGCACTTGGGCGGTGGCGGTGGTTTTATCAATGCTGGCTTGGTATTTCACCTCCAGCGGGTAGTAGCAGGCGTGTGTGCGGTAGTGGTTTTTTATTTCTTCCAGTGCGTTAAATACGGCGTCTGCAACCAATGGTTCGCCTTGGGTAATACTGAGGGCAGGCAAGGGTTGTGTTGTTTCTGGCAAGTCTAAAATTAATTGTGTAATAAAAAAACGCAGGCCGGGTTCAACTTGGTAATTTAATGCGCGGGTATTTTTAATGCTCACCTGTGCAGAAAAATACCCTTGGCTGCGCAGGATGCGCTCCAGCAGGGTAATTTCGTATTGGGCAAGGCTGTTGGTTTCGTTTAGCTCCAGCAATTCAGCATTAATTTGCCGTTCTTTTTTTAACTGCTGTTGTAGGGTTTCTTTTAATTGCTGGCGCAGCTCTTCGGTCAGTTGAGGGCTTGGCAACACGTCGATACTAAACGGGTGTTGTTCAGCCCAGAATTTTAAAGGCGGTAATTGCGCCGCGCTATGGGGTGTATACAGCCATAACACCGCAGTAGTCATTAAGGTTAATAGTTGAGGCTTCAACAAATTCCCCATTGAGGTTTTTAGGTTTAATCCCCCGCTCGCTCGGAGGTGTCTTCCAGCAAGGCGATATCACGAACATTTTTTTGCACCGCTACGGAGGCAAATAAACTCAGCACAAAGGACATCGCATAAAAACCTTTTTCACTCATTGCCAGCGTTGCGTTCCACAGCCCCACGGTTAACAGCAAAATAGCCAGGCTAAGGGAGAGCCAGCAAAATGCGAAATAAATACCGGTAACAGGAATGCCTTCAATTTTGTCGCGCACGGTTTTTTGCAGGGAAACAGCGGCAAAAAGGCCGTACATCAAAATCGTAAAATAATAGCCTTTTTCATTTAATTGCATTTCTGCATTCCAAAGGCCAATCATGTAAGTGAGTGCGCCGATAAATAAGGCTACCCAGGAAGCGCCAACAAATGCGGCAGTGGGGCGTTGGACGACTGTTTTCATAGTGTTTCCTTAATGACGTGGGTGGTTTTAGGGTTACGACGCGCGTGTTGCCTGCACTAACAATTCTTCACGAATTTTTTGGTTTAACCAGGGTTCGATCACCATAAAACCATGCTGGTTAAAGGGGCGATAGTTTTGGTTGCCTGCGTATTGGGTAAGCTTGCCGTCTTTTATTTCCGCCACGCCAATCACGTCGTCTTCGGTGAGTTCGTGGCCTTGGGCGCGGCCTCGGGCGTCGGTGATGAGCATGCGGCCATTTTGTTGTTTTTGCGCTTCCGCCACTAGGCCTGGGCATTGGGCAACGTGGCGAGCAATGGCCCAGGATAAAAATTCGATATAGGCGGGGTTGACGGTGAATACTTCTTCTTCGCCTGGGTTTTGGCTGAATTCGCCGACGATGGCGTAGTTTTTAATGCCGTGAGCGCGGGTGGCTTCCTCGGGCAGCATGGAGGCTAGGCGGCGGGTGCGGCCTGCTTCGGTGACGGTATAGATGTAGACATCGTTGTGGCTAGACATGGACGGCGGCTCGTTGATGGGGGCAGGCCTGCAAGCATAAGGTTAAAACCCGCTGGCTGACAAATTCACTGCCCTAGGCTTGTAAATAAAGGGTTAACACCTGGTAACTCACGCCCCAGCACTCGCCATCCCAAGCGTGTTGTTGCATGGCGCGGTTAAAGGCGTTGAGGCGGGCGCGGGGCGTAAGGCCGGTGAAGCGGCCCGGCTGCTGGTTTTTAGCGCCTATGCCTTTGATGCTCATAAGCAGGGATTTTAAATTGTCGTCCACCACGCGGTGGCGGGCTACCTGCCATTGCATCTGGCTGAAGCCTGCGGCTCGGCATTGTTCAAGAATGGCTTCAATACTGGGGAAGGTATTGACGTGGGGGAAGCGGTCTACTTCGGCCCAGGCCTGGGCAATTTCGCTGAGTGTCCCCTCGGTGAGGGTGTTAAAAACCAGTGCGCCACCGGGGGTTAGGCAGCGTTTGGCTTCGCTTAATACGCGGGGTAAATCACACCATTGCAGGGCCAGGTTGGCGGTGATGGCGTTGAAACTGGCGCTGGCGAAGGGCAGATGTTCGGCATCGGCCTGAAGTTTTAGGCTGCCCTGCGGCAGGGTTTTTAACATGCCCCAGGCCAGGTCTAGGTTGATCACTTCAGCCGGATGCGTGAGTGAGCGGGCGATAAAACCCGTGCCGCAGCCGATGTCCAAAATACGTTGATGTGCTGGGGTGAGCTGTTGGATAAGCTCTGCGCCCAAGCGTTGTTGCAGCAGGGCGTGTTGGTCGTAGTGGCCTGCGGCTTGGCTGAAGGCGCGGGCGATGCGCGGTTTGCGTGTGATGGCATGGTCTATTTCATGGAGCGCCTGGCTGATGGCGCCCTGGGCGCCAAGCGGCAACAGATGTCCGCCGGGCACCACTTGGCTATGCGGGCAGGCGCTGGCGGCGGTTGCGGGCACCAGACTGTCGGCTTCGGCAAACAGGTGCCGCTGGGGTTGGCGCAGCTGGGGAATCAGCGCGCTGTTGTCAACTTCAGCTAACCAGCTCAGCGCTGCGGCCCAGGCGGCGGGCTGAAGGGCTGGCGCTAAGGATTTGATTTCGGCAAGGCGCACTTTGCGGTTGGCGTCGCCCTGGGTTTGTAACTGGCTAAAGCGCTGCACGGTGGCTGCCGGGTCTTCAGCAAAATTGTGTTGAAACTGCGCAAAAACCTCCGGCGCCATCGCCCAGGGCCAGTGGGGGCGGGCGATAAAACTGGGGTTGGCGGCCAGGCTGAGCAGGCCTTTCACTTTGTTTGAGCACGCCAGCTGGCAGGCCAGCATTCCACCTAAAGACCAGCCCACTAAAACACAGGCCGCAGGCAGCAGGGCTGTGAGCGCGTTGAGCGTGTGGGCTAGGGATTGCGGCGCATTTTGGGCTTCATCGCCAAAACCCGGCAAATTGATGCCATACACCTGCCTGCCTGGAGCGGCCTGCTCCAACCAACTGCGCCAAATAGAACTGCTGTGGCCCCAGCCGTGCAGTAAAACCAAGGGTAATTGGGTGCTGGGGCCTTCGTTTAAAAGAATTAACTGCATGGCGTTTCTTCATGTTGAATAGCCGCCAGTGCATCCAATAACTGCTCCACCTGGCTGGCGCTGTGGCCTGCGGTGAGGGTGATACGCAGGCGGGCGCGGCCCACTGGCACCGTGGGCGGGCGGATGGCACCCACCCAAAACCCGCGCGCCACTAAGGCTTGCTGCCAGTGCAGGGCACGCGCGTTGCCGCCTAAAATTAACGGTTGGATGGCGGTGGCGCTTGGCGCCAGGTTGAGGGTGCGCGCTTGGGCGCCTGCCACAAATTGCTGGATGCGCGCCTGCAACAGCGCGCGGCGCTCCGGCTCCGTTTGCACCAGGTGCAGTGCCGCGCGGCTGGCGGCGGCCAGGGCCGGCGGCAGCGCGGTGGTGTAAATATAGGTGCGGGCGAATTGAATCAGGCATTCGATGAGCTCCTCGCAACCGGCCACAAAAGCGCCCGTGCAGCCCAAGGCTTTGCCTAGTGTCGCCATCAAAATTGGCACCTGCTCAAGGGTGGAGTTTGCCAGCTCCAAACTGCCCCTGCCCTGCTCGCCCAAACAGCCAAACCCGTGGGCATCATCCACCATCAACCAGGCGTCCTGCTGCGCAGCCACGCGGGCCAATTCCGTTAAAGGCGCCAAATCCCCATCCATACTGAACACCCCGTCCACCGCGATTAAACGGTGGCGAGCGCTGGATTGTTGCAAACGCTGGGCGAGATTGGCCGAGTCGTTATGGTGGAAGCGCTCAAACTTGGCGCCGGACAGCAGCCCGCCATCCAGCAGGCTGGCATGGTTGAGGCGGTCTTCAAAGATGGCATCCGTGCGGGTAAGCAAGGTGGTAATCACCCCTAAATTGGCCGCATAACCGCTGGAAAACAATAAGGCGCGCGGCCTTTGTGTAAACGCGGCCAGCTCCTCTTCCAGCGCATGGTGGTGATGGCTATGCCCGCACACCAAATGCGACGCGCCGGAGCCCACGCCATACTGCTGCGCAGCCTGCATGAACGCCTCCTGCAATTTAGGATGCGCCGCTAGGCTTAAATAATCGTTGCTGCAAAAGTTGCTCAACCAACGGCCATCTTGTAACACCTGCGGGCCTTGGGCGGATTCCAAACACAAGCGGCTGCGGTAGAGGTGTTCTTCTTTGCGGGCGGCAAGCCTTGCGGCGAGGAAGTGGGTTAGGGAGCGGGTCATGTTTGGCTCCTGTGCGCACTTTGGTGCGCCAAAGCAGTAACACCGGAGTACGCAGCCCGGATGTTTTGGGTGGTTGGTGTGGTTTGGTGGTCGGTTTGGCGCACCGAGGTGCGCCCTACGCAGAGATTCATATCGTTAACCCAGTTGCGCTTGATAATTAAAAAATAAAACCAAATCCCGCACAGTAACAACCTTGCCGTACAGCGGATTGTTTTTATTGTTCTCAAAACTTCGCCCGGTTCTGTGTGCGATGGCAGGAGCCAGGTCTAAATCCAAGTCATCTGCATCAAGTTTAAAAATATTCAATAAATTATCCGAAGCTTTTATGGGGATTTTGTGTTGCGTGGGAAGAATGGCTTGAATCTCTTCATAGACGGCACGAATGATGCGGGTGTCGATGGTGCGCGCATCAAACTCTTGGGCGAATTGGCCAATGGATAAATGTTTTCTCTCTTCAAATAAGGTGTCGAAGTAGCGCTTGGTTTTGATGTTTTCAAAATGCACCATAGTGCCAATTAGCAGCGTTGCTGCGGCCAAAAAAGCAAACAACATGGGCTGCAAAATTAGGATGGCGGTTAACAAGACGGTAACAAAAAATAAAACGAGTTTATTTGCTATTTTGGCTGGGCATTTGGGCATAAAACGCGAGGCGGGTTTCATGAATATTTTTAACCCACAACCCTAGCGGAATAATGTAGGGCGCACCTTGGTGCGCCAGAGTACGCAGCCGGGATATTTGGTAAGGCGAGGTGATTAGTGCGGCGCACCAAGGTGCGCCCTACGCGGTACATCATTCGTTTAATCCAGGTTCGCATTACAAAACTTAGATGCGAACCATTTCCGGTTTTCTGTAATTTGTTGCATTAAGTCGATATAGCAACATGCCATTCTTGTCATAAACCTCTTTAACTAAACGACGACTAAAACCAAGCCCCGGCGCGCTGCGAATCCATACACCCGATTTAAAAATTGAATTGATTGTTTTGCTTTCTTTTACGCTTTCGTACGTGCAGGTGCCAACTACAAACTGGCATTTTGCGTCACTGTGATAACTGCGATACGACTCTTCACTAGATGATTTCGTATGCATAACGCCATCCTTCCACATTAAAAAATCCGGTTTTTCAATGGCGCCTTGCTCATTCAGAATTGAGAAATAAGCAGCATTATCCACCACCTTGCTAAACCTATAGACTTCTGGCGGGTCGAGGGATCCATTTTTGTTTGGGGTTATATCTTGCATTTTATATTCAAATCCATTTTTAATATCAGTCACATCAATTTTCGCTACATCCTCTGGGTAGAGTATATCGCCTCGGTGTTTTTCCAATATATCCAGCAGCGCTTTTGAGTGTGGCGAATCGGGAATGTCTAAGTTTGCCTGCATGAGGGGGTCACATGTTTTCAGCTGGCTGGAGTTATTAATCATGACTTTTGTCATTTCGGAAACAGCCTTATCACCCCCGCCATTAACAAGCAGATGTTTAGTGGCTTCAGGGGTTATCTGCCCCATTATTTCAACATGGCATTTGCAATATTTTTCATTATTTTTAAAACGCATTGCGCAAGCCAGTTCATTGGCTTGATCATACAAACCGTTTATATCTTTCCTTTTCGCATTGACTGAGCCGCCATGATCAACGGTGCTGCACGCGCAGATAAACAGTGTAATTGATAACAATTTAAATAGATTTTTAGTGATCATATTTGCACCTGTAAATTGAAATTATATAAAGGCGGTTTGTGGTGTGGGTTATACTTGCGGCGCAACCCGCGCGGCGCGTAGCGCGTAGGTTGGGCAGTAATGCCCAACAAAACAAACCATAAGCTGGATCTATAAAATTTCATAAATAACCCCTCGCGACTGCATTACTGTGTTGGGCATTACTGCCCAACCTACGAACCAACAGCATAAACCACAAGCCTATTTGCCCAGCTTACCCATTTTATTTAGCCGTTTTTCTACTGCTTTCGCCAAACAAGTCGATACCAATATGCCAGCGGCATCTGCGCTTAAATCTATCAAGTCAAATGTGCGCGTAGATATAAATGCTTGACTAAGCTCCTCGCTAAGCACAAACAGTGCAACCAATAAAAATCCGTAATAAATATTCAGCTTGCCCAGCGGAAAGGATTTAAATTTAGTGGCAACAATAGAAAGCAGGGTTAATGTGCCAAACAAGCAAAAATGCCCCAACTTGTCGCCATTTGGAAAAGATTGCACGAATTCAAAAAACAAACTCGGGCGCCCGTGGTTGGCCAAGTAAATAACCCACAAAATAAAAGCAAAAAAACAGACTGCCAAAATCATTGCTAATCTATACATAAGTCTTTACGGAGGCTTGTCAAATTTTTATGCATCATTTTTGAAATATCTACCGAGCTTAGAGGCATTGCTTTTTTCCCGCGAGATATTTCTTTTTGAAGCATCTTATGTTTTCCAGGGAAAACAATATAACCAATAATAAAAAGAGTTTTGCCCGCAAAAGTGGCATTTTTGTTTCCCCACATAAAGGCTTGGAGCTTTAACTCGTCAGTAACTGTTGTCCCATAGCCCACCAAGGCATGGTAGCTATCATGAATTTCATATTTGGGGAGGTATCCAAGCCCTCTGCTATTCAAAAAATCAAATAGCGCCCACCCCAAAGACTCTTTATCCATGCGCTCAAGCGCTTCAAGTGAATAGGGCCAGGCTTCGGGGTTTCTAAAAATATTTAAAAAAGGCACGCTCCACCGAATTAACTTGGCTACTATTTGATGTCTCTTCATGGTCGCAACGATCAGCCTCCAACCGCGTTATAAAAAATTTCTAGGGCGGGTTAGCCCAAGGCGTAACCCGCGCAGTGGATCCAAATGCGGGTGCAAATTTAATAAAAAACTCAAATGATTAAATTTATAGAATTACACCTGTTGCCGAGAGTGGCGGCATCATCTGCGCGGGTCTAAAGACCCGCCCTACAGGGCTGATTAATTCGCCTTATCCGACAGACAGCTTATGGGTTAAACGGCCCGCGCAGACCAATTAAATTCCCAAATGGATCTGTTACCTGACACATACCCTGCCCATTTTCGATAGGTATTGGGCCTCTATAGATTTCCGATCCCAAATGCTTGAAGTGCTTAATTGCCTCCAAAAGATCCAAAACCGCCCAATACAACACAGTGCCCGATTTACCGCTTGGAACCTTTTCGTCAGCGCGAACAACTTCAATCAAAAAATCACCCATCTGCAATGCTCGAAAATTGAAATCAGGTAATTCCACTACAACCGCGCTAGGAAATGCCGCTTTGTACCAAGAAAACCCTATCTCCCAATCACGCACATGAATTAACAGAGCTACAGGTTTCATTAGACGCTCTCGCTACGTGTTCAACTGAGGTTTCTAGGCTTAATAATTTTGAACCACCGCATCATAAAAAAGCCTCGCCCCAACCTCCTTCGGCAAACTCACCTCCTCACTAGAAGAATCCCCCTCATAAGGCGCAGGCGAAATCCCCAACTTCGCAAACAAAGCCCGATCCTTGTCCGCCTCAGGATTCGCCGTGGTTAACAACTTTTCCCCATAAAAAATCGAATTCGCCCCGGCTAAAAACGCCAGCGCCTGTGTCTGCTCGTTCATCGTTTCGCGCCCGGCGGAGAGGCGTACGTGGCTTTGCGGCAGCATGATGCGGGCTACGGCTATGGTGCGGATAAAATCGAACGGGTCTAAATCTGGCGCGTCGGCTAGGGGGGTGCCTTCTACTTTGACCAGCAGGTTGATGGGTACGGATTCTGGGTGTTCGGGCAGGTTTGCGAGGGTGAGTAACAGGCCTGCGCGGTCGTGTTCTTCCTCCCCCATGCCCACAATGCCGCCGCAGCAGATTTTCATGCCCGCTTCGCGCACGTTGGCGAGGGTGTTGAGGCGGTCTTGGTAGGTGCGGGTGGTGATGATTTCGCCGTAGTATTCCGGCGAGGTGTCTAGGTTGTGGTTGTAGTAGTCCAGGCCCGCTGTTGCCAGTTGTTGGGCTTGTTCGCCGTCTAACATGCCGAGGGTCATGCAGGTTTCAAGGCCGAGGGATTTCACGCCGTTTACCATCGCCAATACCGCAGCCATGTCTTTGTCGCGCGGTGAGCGCCAGGCGGCGCCCATGCAGAAGCGGGTGGCGCCGGAGGCTTTAGCGGCGCGGGCTTCTTCGAGTACCTTTTCCACGGCGAGGAGTTTTTCTTTCTCTAAGCCGGTGTCAAAATGCGCGCTTTGTGGGCAGTAGGCGCAGTCTTCCGGGCAGGCGCCGGTTTTGATGGAGCAGAGGGTGCTCACTTGCACTTGGTTAGGGTTAAAAAAGGCGCGATGTACGCTTTGTGCTTGGAAGAGTAAGTCGTTAAACGGCAGGGCAAACAGGGCGGTGACTTGTTGTTTTTGCCAGTTGTGGCGCGGGGTTGAGGAAGCAGACATACAATAAATCTCCAAATAAAGAAGCATCTTAAACCTAAAAACCTCAGTTGGATCACCCAAGTCTGCGCAACCCCTTGATCCGCCTAGCAAATGTTAAAAAATTCGAACAACCAATCAGGTTGCCCTTCATTT
>JBEGTZ010000202.1:0-3251 GCA_041179125.1 Pseudomonadota bacterium
GCGCCGAATGATTTAGAGGTAATACCAATATCCTCACACAGCCGCATTGAGCTACCGCAGGATGCAGGTATTCAAGACGTGTTTCGTCATCTAGCCAATGATGCAGAGCGAACAGAAAAAATTGTTGCCGAAACATTAAATGCTTATAATCTTGGGCGAAAGGTATTGGTGTTAACAGAAAGAACGGAACACTTAGATGTCATTTCCAATGCCCTAGCCGAAAGAGTACCCGCTTACTTTGTTCTTCATGGCCGTATGTCCAAAAAACAACGCGCGACGACCATTTTAGAATTAGAGGCTTTATCTCCAGATGAACCGCGTATTTTATTGGCGACTGGAAAGTTAGTCGGCGAAGGGTTTGACCACCCACCATTAGATACTCTGGCATTGGCAATGCCTGTCTCTTGGAAAGGTACGCTGCAACAATATGCAGGACGGCTGCACCGTGAACATGCCAGCAAAACCGATGTTAAAATTATTGATGTGGTGGATAGCGGGCATCCTGCCTTGTTGCGAATGTGGGATAAACGACTGCGTGGATACAGAGCTATGGGTTATCGAATAGCTCAAACACAAGAATCTGGAACAGTTTAGAATTATTTTGTTACTTTTTCCGTTTTAGTATTGAACGACAATTACCCTGTCCGGTCGGCGACAACTAGGATGGCCGGTTGATCTGCTACATTCAGGCACACTTCTAACGAGGACCCCCTTGTGCCTGGTAAACACCTAACAGATCAGCAAATCAGGTTATATATGCACGAACGCACCGAAGGCCACACCCAACCCACCGCAGCCGCTAAAGCCGGAATATCCGAACGGAGCGGGCGCCGAATAGATCTTAGCGAATGCACCACAGCCCCCAAACCCCCGCGCGCCTGGAGCACCCGCCAGGACCCGCTCGCTGCCATCTGGCCCACCGTATTAATTCCCCTGCTCGAAAAAAGCCCAGAATTAACCCCCATAACACTCCTAGAATATCTAGACGACCACTACCCCAACCACTACGACGAAAAAATACTGCGCACCTTGCAGCGCCGCGTTAAAACCTGGAAAGCTCAACACGGCCCCAACAAAGAAGTCATGTTTCGCCAAATTAAAATACCTGCACGTCTAGGATTATCCGATTTCACCACCTTAAAAAATCAAATAATTACCCTAAAAGGCGAAGTATTTACCCATATTTTATACCACTACCGTTTAGCCTACAGCGGATGGTGCCACGTCAAAGTTATTTGTGGCGGCGAAAGTTTTACCGCGCTCTCCACCGGCCTTCAAGACGCCTTTTGGCGTAGCGGCGGCGCGCCCTTAGAACACCGCACTGACAGCCTCAGCGCCGCATTTAACAACCACGCCGAAGAAGAACAATTAACGGCACGTTATCAGGAAGTTTGCCAACACTATAACGTCAAAGCCACACGCAATAATAAAGGCGTCAGCCACGAAAATGGCGCTATTGAATCCCCCCACGGCCACCTCAAAAAACGCATAAAACAAGCAATTTTATTGCGAGGAAGTCACGACTTTAACTCGCTAGAAGACTACCAACTATTTATCGACAGCATCGTCAGTAAAATAAACCGCCGCTGCGTCACACGTTTTCAAGAAGAGCGCACACAATTACAAGCATTACCCAAACGTCGAACCCAAGATTACGCCGAACATAAAGTGCTCATTACCAGCAGCAGCACCTTTGATTTAAAGCGCGTTACCTACTCAGTACCCTCGCGTTTTATCGGCGAAAGCCTCACCGTTCACCTATTTGACGCCCATTTAATTTTATGGCACGGACATAAAAATGTTTTGCAGCTAGCGCGTATTTACGCCAGCAAAACCCAGCGTGCACGGCAAATCAATTACCGCCACCTCATCGACTCCCTAGTGCGCAAACCGCAAGCGTTTCGCTGTTCCAGCCTGCGCGCAGAATTATTGCCCTCCCTAGATTACCAACGAATATGGGAATATGCCGATCAAACCCTATCACCCGAAAATGCCTGCCGCTACATCGTGCGCATTTTACATTTGGCCGCACAGGATCAAAACGAAGGGCCGCTAGGGCGTTACATAACGGACTTTATTGCACGCGGAGAACTCCCCAGTGAACTGAAGTGTAATCAGCGTTTTGGTGCTCGCGTGAGCACACCGATTATTAGTGAAAAACAGCATAATTTAAAGGATTACGACCAATTGCTAACCGCAGCCGCCGCAGCCACCACGGCGGCTGCTTCAGGGGAAATGCGTTATGTCTAATGTCGCCTCTTTACCCATTTTATTGAAAGAATTAAAACTCACCAGCATCGCGCGGCATTGGGAATTATTAGCGCAAAAAGCGCTGGATGAACAATGGATGCCACAAGCGTATTTAGTGGAATTGTGCGAATTAGAGGCCAGTACACGCCATCAAAAACGCCTTCAGCGCTACCTGCACGAAGCGCAATTACCTGCGGGCAAGCAATTAAGTCAATTTGATTTTAGTGCCTCTGACGGGGTTCCCAAAAACAAAATAACCGCACTGACGCAGCAAAAAAATTGGGTCAACCAGCGCGAAAATGTACTGTTGTTCGGCCCCAGTGGCGTCGGCAAAACCCATCTGGCATGCGCGATTGGGTATGCGCTGATCGAAAAAAATGTGCGAGTAAAATTCACCTCGGCCACCAGTATCGTACAAGAATTACAGCGCGCTAAAGAGCATCTTAGCTTGGCGGAAGTGCTCACGCGCATGGACAAATACGCGGTGATTATTGTGGACGATATAGGCTACGTGAAAAAAAGCAGCGCTGAAACGCAGGTGTTATTTGAGCTTATTGCGCATCGGTACGAGACGGGGAGTTTAATCATCACCTCGAACCAGCCCTTCAGCGCCTGGGATCAAATTTTTGACGACACCATGATGACGGTTGCGGCCATTGATCGATTAGTACACCACGCCACCATTATTGAGGTGGGCGGTGAAAGTTTCAGGAAAAAGGCGTCGCTAAGCCGGAGCAACCAGGGAAAGACAAAGGAAATCTAGAATAGCTCAACCGGCCACCTTAGTTGTCGCCGACCGGACAGGATAGTTGACGTCTAATAAGTGGGTAATGGCGGCGCGAATAAGTGGGTCAACCGCTTTATTGCCAGGCAAGTTAAACCATTCAATAAAAAAATTAAGCTCTTGCTCAAGTAGATTTCTAGGTGGCGCCTCAAAATGTACGCGCGGCTTATCGAGCCTACCCGATACTACCTGCATAGGTTCATCACCACGGAGTTGG
>JBEGTZ010000203.1:0-11568 GCA_041179125.1 Pseudomonadota bacterium
TAAAGCTAAAGCTTTGGCCAGAGAAATATCAGATGCTGATGGAGAGATAGCCGATGATGAAATCAAGTACCTCGATCTGGTCAATTCCTTCGAGTAAAGCTAGGAATTTTATTGGTGTGCATTGCATGAGAGCGCTGTCAGATGGACCTAAATTTTGCGCGGTGTAGTGTTCGGTGCGCTTAAATCACACACCGATCCGCAATTTGGTGCGGTTAAAATGGCGTTAGGGAGGTGCTAGAAATGATCGACATTGGAGTTATTGATTTGTATGTCGATAACAGTACCTTTACATGCGAGCCTCCAGCGCTTGTGTTGATTGCCTGCCCGCAGAAATTTGCAGTGTTTTCTTAGCTATTTGAATTGTTCAGTATTAACTAATTTTTACAGCGGATTAATAAACAGTGTCATCGGAAAAACAGGCATTTAATTTCGACGAAATCCTCAAGCAGACGGCAATTTTGGTACGTCTGGATGATTTTTTGCGCGAACCACACTGGCCCTCCGCGCTCGCTTACTGGTTAAAACACCACGCAAACACGAGCGCCATTAAAAAAATTCAGGATATTACCGCCCAATTAGAGCTTGCCATTAGCCACATCGACCAGGTTATCAACCAGCAACTCAACGTTATTATTCACCACAAAAAATTCCAACGTTTAGAATCCTCTTGGCGCGGGCTGTATTATTTAACCTTGCAGGCTGACGGCATTAAACTTGCCAAAATAAAAATACTGGATGCCAGCTGGCAGGAAGTAACTAAAGATTTAAGCCGCGCATTGGAGTTTGACCAAAGCAGCTTATACAATAAAATTTACGCCGAAGAATACGGTATGCCCGGCGGTGAACCCTATGGCGCTTTAATTGGCGATTATTCCATTAGCCATAAACAAAGCCGCGCACATCCCTTCGATGATATCTCAGCGCTGGATTCCCTTGCACAAATTGCAGCGGCGGCATTTGCACCTTTTGTTGCCGGAGTGTCCAGTGAATTTTTAGGCATGGATGATTTTTCTACCCTGCGTTTACCGCTTAATTTAACCAACCTTTTTGCCCAGGAAGAATATATTCAATGGCGCGCACTGCGCACAAAAAGTGAAGCGCGTTTTATTGGCCTTACCCTGCCGCGTATATTAATGCGCAAGCCTTACCGCACCACACCAGGCAATTATCGCGGCTTGTTTTTTTGTGAATATATTCGCACCGCTGAAGATTATTTATGGGGCAATGCAGCCTATGCATTTGGCGGTATTTTATTGCGTGAATTTGGCAGTGTAGGTTGGTTTGGGCATATTCGCGGGGTGCCGCGCAATACTGTCGGCGGCGGATTGGTGACTAATTTACCCAGCGATAGTTTTAATACCGACCCTCATGAAATTATCAACAAACCATCAACCGATGTCGTAATTACCGATAACATCGAACGCGATATTAGTAATTTGGGTTTTATCCCATTGTGCCAATGTTATGCGACGCCTTATTTGGCGTTTTATTCCAATCAGTCAATTCAATTAGCGAAACGCATGACCAGCAAAGACGCGCAGGTCAATGCAAAATTATCTACCATGTTGCAACACGTATTATGTGCCTCCCGCGTAGCGCATTATATTAAAGTGATGATTCGCGACAAAATAGGCGGCTTTACCACTGCGGAGCAATGCGAAGCGTTTTTGCGTAGCTGGTTACAACCCATCACCAGTGGCCGCAAAGATATGGACTGGGAAGAACAGGCCCGCTTTCCTCTTCAGGCGGCGCGCGTTGAAGTGCGTGAACACCCCGGGAAACCAGGCTCCTACGGTTGCATAATACATTTGATCCCCTCGTATCAAGCCGACCAAATGGTTTCCGAATTAGAGCTTGTCACCGAATTAGTGCAAGGGGCGGCCTAATGCAAAACTTTATCGATAAAGATAAAAAACTGCGCCCGTCTATTTTAGACCGCTTAATTGATAGCGACCCCGATAATTTAGTAGACAGCGACCCAGCCCGGCATAGCAAATTAAAAGAACTGCGCGCCGCCGTGCGCCGGGATTTAGAAAACCTATTAAACACCCGTTACCGCGTGGTGGCGCCC
Source organism: Pseudomonadota bacterium (assembly GCA_041179125.1). Taxonomy (GTDB): domain Bacteria; phylum Pseudomonadota; class Gammaproteobacteria; order Pseudomonadales; family Cellvibrionaceae; genus CAMCXE01. The sequence goes on from JBEGTZ010000203.1 coordinate 2,072, forward strand.
CCAGAATATTTAGCGCTTGTGAACGAGAGCTTTATTAATTATGGGCTGCCGGATTTAGCCACTGTAAATATGATCGACGGGCGCAAGAAAAAAGAATTTATTAAAGACATCGAATTTATTATCCGCACCTTTGAGCCGCGTTTTAAAAATGTGCGCGTGCAGTTCATAGACAATGATGACAAAACCGATCGCACTTTAAGATTCCGTATTGACGCATTAATGTACGCCGACCCAGCACCCGAAGAAGTGGTGTTCGATTCAATATTAGAACCCGTATTACGCACTGTATCTGTGGAAGATTCTCAACATGGCTGATGAATTATTACCTTATTATGAAAAAGAACTGGCTTATATTCGCCAGCTGGGCACAGAATTCGCCAAAGAAAACCCGAAAATCGCCGGGCGTTTAGGCATTAATAACGAAACCATCGAAGACCCGCACGCCTCCCGTTTAATTGAGAGTTTTGCTTATTTAAATGCGCGCATACAACATAAATTAGACGATGAATTCCCAGAGCTTACCGATGCATTAATCAATTGCATTTACCCGCATTATCAACGGCCAATCCCTTCGCTCTCCATAGTGCAGTGCGAACCAGACCGCTCAAAATTAGATGCACCCTTTTTAATCCCGCGCCACACCCTGTTAGAAACCGGGCAATTTAATGGCGAAACCTGTCAATTTCGCACAGTGTACGACACCGAATTACTTCCCATCATTGTCAACCACGCAAGCCTGATGGGCCGCCCGTTTACCACCCCAGGCGCCGCACAGGCACGCGGTGCTGCCAGCGTGCTTAAACTCTGCCTGCAAGGTTATACCTCGGATGTTAGTTTTGGCGTATTAGCACCGTCGCGTATTCGCTTTTATTTAAAAGGCCAAGCACAATATACACACCCGTTGTACCAATTATTATTAGGCGAATGTTTACAAGTGGTAATGACCGCATCCGCCCAAGATGCACAACCTATTTATTTAAGTTCTGATGTCATAAAAGCTGTGGGTTTTGCCCCGCAAGATGGCCTATTCCCCTACCCGGAAAACTCATTTATTGGCTACCGCCTACTCACAGAATTTTTTACCTTCGCAGAAAAATTCATGTTTATTGATATTGAGCTGGGCGAAAAAATAAATCCTTTTTATGGGCAAAATTTAGAATTATATATTTATTTTAAGCAGGCCGATTTAGAGCTGGAGCACCAGCTCAGCGCCGACATGTTCGCCCTGAATTGCACACCCATCATTAATTTATTCCCGCATAAATGTGACCCCATTAAATTGGACCACACACAAATGGAATACCCTGTTATTCCCGAAGCGCGCAGGCCAATGGGTTATGAAATCTATGCTATTCAATCGGTACAGGCGATTCACCCCAACGGCGAGACCAGCGAATTTTTGCCTTTTTATGGCCTAAACCACCGCCATGAAGGCCAAGTGATGCAAACATTTTGGTTTGCCTCCCGCCGCCACGCTAAATTAGGCAGCCTAGACCGCGATGACGGTACGGATATGTATTTAAGTTTGGTGGATTTAAATTTTAACCCCAACGCCCCTGACAACCGCGTGTTGTCCATTGAAAGCCTCGCCAGTAATCGCGACCAACCCAGCAAGCTGCCTTTTAATTCTGAACAACCCGCATTACATTGTGTTGATGCCACGCCACCGTGCACTAAAATTCGCTGTTTAATTCAACCCACACCGGCTGTGCGCCCGCCTTTGGGTAATAAAGCACGCTGGCGGTTAATTTCTCATTTAAATTTAAATTATTTATCCCTTACCGGAAGTGCCGACAGCACAGAAGCTTTTAAAGAAATAATACGCCTGTATGATTTCCGCGAAACATCCGTTACCCGTGCATTAATAGATTCAATATTACACGTAAAAGCACGGCCTATTAGCGCGCCTTTATCCATCGACGGGCTTACCACGTTGTGCCGTGGGGTTGAAATAGAAATTACCCTGGATGACCAATTGCTCAGCGGCAGCAGCAGTTATTTATACGCCACCGTATTTGAACATTTTTTTGCCGTTTATTGCTCGCTTAATTCATTCACCCGCACGTTGGTAAAAATTAAAAACAAAGAAGGTTATCTTAAAAAATGTCCTCCCCGATCCGGCGAAAAAATACTGCTGTAATTTCTTGGCTGCAAGCGCAGCCAAGTGATTTTGGTTTTGTGCAAGCGCTGCGTTTATTAGAGCGCGCAGCGCTATTGCCTGTACAAACCAAAACCGTTTTTGCCGCATTACCCATAGGCCGCTTCAGCCCACCCAACCGAGAATTTGCTCGTTTATCCAGCCAGCAAAGTTTAGGTATTCCCTGCGGTGATATATTTCGCCTAGAGGTGGAAAAACTCAACGGCAACCAAGTGCGCTGGCTGGTTATTATTAATTTTTTAGGCCTAACCGGCGCCATAGGCGTGTTGCCATTTCACTACAGCGAATTAATTTTTGAACGCTTAAAACTGCGCGATAACACCATAAAACAATTTTTTGATGTTTTTAACCACCGCATAGCCTCTCTTTTTTACCAAGCCAGTATCAAATATCGCCTGCCAATTAATTACGAGCGTCAACATTTAATACCCGCACGCAAACAAGAACACGACAGCATCACCCACAGCTTATTATCACTGGTTGGTTTAAGCACGCCACATTTAGAGGATAATTCACGCTTAAACAGTTTATTATTTTTACGCTACGCAGGTTTTTTTACCCAGCGCATTCGCACCGCCGCCGGGCTTAAAAGTATGATCACCGCTTATTTCGGTGTGCCGATACAGGTGGAGGAATTTGTGGGTCAATGGCAAGATTTAATCGACGATGTGCGCTCGCGAATGCCGGATAGCACTAATCGCAAAGGCCAAAACGCCTGCCTGGGGCGCTCCGCTTTAATTGGTTCTAAAGCCTGGTTTGCCCAGGGCAAAGTGCGCATTGTATTGGGGCCGCTCAATAAAGAAGAATTTTATCAATTCGCACCCGGCACTAAAGCCCTAGCGCATTTACATGAAATGGTAAAACTCTACGCCGGGCTGGAGCAAGATTTTGAATATGTCATCAGCGTGGCGCGCAAACACTTGCCCTATCAAATACAGCTCAACCAAAAATCGCCACCCATTATAGGCTGGGACACCTGGACTGCCGCCAAACCCTTGGCCTCCTATCGTTTTGGTGAAACCCTTAACATCGCCATTTCATCGCGCCGATTGGATTATTAACCGTGTGTGTCATTATCCGCCGCCAGGCATTTATTTTGCCGCCGCCCAAGTGCATACTCAGCCATACATTAATACCTCATTTAACTGCAACCTTTAGGAATTTCTTATGATTAACATCGACCTAAAAGCCCTAGTGGGTAAACTCAATGAACCCTCCCGCCAAGCCCTTGAAGGTGCCGCAGGCCTATGTTTGAACCGCACCCACTACAATGTGGAAGTGGAACACTGGTTGTTAAAATTAATTGAAATGGCCGACAGCGATATTCAAGCCATTTTAATTAAATACGAAGTAAACCTGGGCAAATTAGCACGGGATTTAAACCAAGAATTAGAGCGAATTAAATCCGGCAATACCCGCGCCCCGGCCCTCTCCCCCAGCATTGTAGATTTAGCCAAAAATGCCTGGATGCTCGCCTCGGTAGAATATGGCCACGGCATTGCCACTTCCGGCCATTTATTAGCGGCATTATTATTAGACGAAGGCCTGCGCCGCACGGCGGAAGGTGTTTCGGCTGAATTAAAAAAAATAACCCCAGAATCCATCCGCACCTTTGCCCGCAGTATTATCGGCACCACAGGTGAATCCAAACACACACTCCAAGGCGACACCAGCAGCAGTGATGACAGTGGCGCAGTCAATACCGGCACACCCAGTAAATCCCCGGCATTAGATAAATTCACCGTTAACCTCACTGAAGCGGCTAAAAACGGCAAAATTGATGCTGTATTAGGCCGCGATGAAGAAATCCGCCAAATCATTGATATTCTCACCCGCCGCCGTCAAAACAACCCCATTTTGACGGGTGAAGCCGGCGTAGGTAAAACCGCTGTGGTAGAAGGTTTTGCTTTGCGTATTGCCACCGGCGATGTGCCAGACCCATTAAAAAATGTAACCGTGCGCAGTTTAGATTTAGGCTTATTACAAGCAGGCGCGAGCGTAAAAGGCGAATTTGAAAACCGTTTAAAATCTGTTATTGCCGAAGTTAAAGCCAGCGCAGAACCGATTATTATGTTTATCGACGAAGCCCACACATTAATTGGCGCAGGCGGTAAAGAAGGCCAAGGCGATGCGGCGAATTTATTAAAGCCGGCTTTAGCACGCGGTGAATTACGCACCATAGCCGCCACCACCTGGGCGGAATATAAAAAATATTTTGAACGGGACCCCGCCTTAACGCGCCGCTTCCAAGTAGTAAAAGTGGAAGAGCCCAGTGAAGATAAAGCCATCGACATGATGCGCGCCATCGCCGGAATGCTGCAAAACCACCATAAAGTGCGCATTTTAGATGAAGCCGTAATCGACTCCGTGCGCCTGTCCGCCCGTTATATCACCGCCCGCCAATTGCCGGATAAATCAGTTAGCTTATTGGATACCGCCTGCGCCCGCGTGGGTTTAAGCCAAAGCACCACACCTGCGGGCATTGAAGATATTCGCCGCCGCATTCAACAAATTGATAGCAATATTGCGTCGCTTGAGCGGGAAAATGCCACCACCGGTAATTGTGATGAACAAATTGCAAAATTAAATAGCGAATTAACCGAGCAACAAAAATCACTCGCCACAGCAGAAGCCCAATGGAATGCGGAAAAAGAATTAGTAACAAAAATCCACGATATACAAAATAAAATTGATGCCGATTTTAAACTCGCGAAAAAAGCAGGCGCAGATGCCGAAGGCCGCATGAGCGAACAAGAACGCCTGGACGCCAAAGCACAATTGCAGGTTTTATTTAAAGAATTAGAAGCCATACAAGGCGAAAACCCATTAATCCAAGTGAACGTGGGCAGCCAAGCCATTGCCGAAGTGGTCGCCAATTGGACAGGGATTCCAGTGGGCAAAATGGTTTCCAACGAAATTCAACAAGTATTAAACCTAGCCTCCGTATTAAGCGAGCGCGTCATCGGCCAAGACCACGCCTTAGAAGCCATTGCCCAAGCCATCCGCACCAGCCGCGCAGGCCTTACCGATGCACGCAAACCGATCGGTGTATTTTTTATGGTGGGTTCATCCGGTGTCGGTAAAACCGAAACCGCACTGGCCCTAGCGGATATTTTATATGGTGGCGATCAAAATATTACGACTATTAATATGTCGGAATTTAAAGAAGAACATAAAGTGTCCATGTTATTAGGTTCGCCCCCCGGTTATGTAGGTTTTGGCGAAGGCGGTGTATTAACCGAAGCGGTGCGCCGCAAACCCTATTCAGTCGTTTTATTAGACGAAATGGAAAAAGCCCACCCCGGCGTGCAGGATATTTTTTATAATTTATTCGATAAAGGCACCATTAAAGACGGCGAAGGCCGCGACATCGATTTTAGAAATACATTAATCATCATGACCAGCAACGCCGCCGAAGAACACCTGCGCGCCATCCTCAACGCCAGCGAAGAACGGCCAGACCCAGAAGTATTACTCGATAACTTCCGCCCACAATTATTACGCTACTTCAAACCCGCCTTTTTAGGCCGCACCACGGTAATTCCTTATTACCCACTGGGCGACGAGGATTTATTGAAAATATGCAAAATTAATATGCGCCGGATTGAGAAGCGCGTGAAAGCACATTACAACGCTGAGTTTAGTTATGACGAAGATGTGTTGTTACATATTGTGGCGCGCTCGCAGGAAGTGGATACGGGGGCTAGGAATATTGAGAATATTTTAACTCGTACGCTTTTGCCTGCTTTGGCTACTGAGTGTTTGGGTAAGATGGCACTGGGGGAAGAGATTAATAAGGTGCATGTGGGGGTTGATGAGGAGGGGGTGTTTAGTTATTTGGTGGAGTAGCCGATAGAAAAGTATTGGGTGGCGCCCTTAGCGCTGCCCAATAACCCAAACCAATACTTTTTATAAAATATCAGGTCTTCTATGTTCAAAAACCTAGTGCTGGAAAATTTCTGCGCGTTTAAATTGGCCAACTTTGACTTCTCCAGCGGAATTAACGTATTTGTGGGGGAGAATGGCACAGGAAAAACTCACGCCATGAAGCTGATTTATTGCCTCCAGCAACAAGGAAAAGACAGCAACGCACTGCGCCAAAAAATGGCTAATGTGTTTAGGCCTAGCAATGGAGATGTATCACGCCTAGTACACAGAAAGGTTGGCTCCTCCAGCGCAAGAATAAAACTATCTTCCGCCAAGGAGGAGCGTTTAACGTTGGAATTCGATAACACAAAACACCATACTTTTAAATTGTCCGGAACATTAGACGTGCCGGATGACCCGGTATACATACCGGTAAAAGAAGTACTGTCGTTTGCGCCTGGATTTATATCACTTTATGACAAATACGCACTATCATTCGAAGAGATTTACTACGACATAATAAAACAGGCTTATTTGCCACCAAGGCGCGGCATGCCCCTCAAAGATGAGGCACCGTTACTGGAGTTAATTAGAGAAACATTGGACGGCAAGGTAAGCTTAGAAGGCGAAGAATTTATACTCACTTCAGGAAAAGCCAAACTAGAAATATCATTAGTTGCGGAAGGCCACAGAAAATTAGCGCTGATTTGGCAGCTTATTCACAATGGATCATTGTTTTCAAATAACACTTTATTTTGGGATGAACCAGAAGCCAATTTGAATCCAACGCTCATGCCCAAAGTGGCTAAAATTTTACTTATGCTTGCTCAGCGTGGCATCCAGGTTTTTGTTGCCACACATAATTACGCATTTTTGAAAGAGTTAGACTTTGCCAAAGAAGAAATTCCCACACACTATTTTGCTCTTGAAAAAACTAAATCAAATGGCGTGATACCCCACTTGTTTTTTAATTACTCGGACATGGCACCAAATAAAATTGCCGAAGAATATCAGCGTTTATACGACTTAGAAATACAAGCGGCATTGGGTGGCACCCAATGAAGCCCTGGGATAAAACACCCGAATGGCGCGAGGATGACATTCACATTGATTTCAGTAAAGCCCAATCAGTTTTAAAGCTAGATGGTGCGGCACACGGCTTATCCCACCATCTAAAAGCAGTTGATTTTGTAGTGGAGTGGGCAGACCAACTCTGGCTACTTGAAATAAAAGACCCAGAAAATAGTACTATTCCAGAACAACACCGTCAGCATCAATTACAAAAATTTCAGGAAAAATTACAAAGCGACCGATTAATTAATGAAGAGCTTTACCCAAAACTTAGAGACAGCCTGATTTATATATCAATGAATAGAGGTATCGCCGCTAAAAAACTAATTTACATTACTTTGATAGGGCTTGAATCGCTAGATGCCGTTGCATTAGCGGCCCTAAAAAACACGTTATGGCAAAAAGAATGGCTAAAAGGGCCTAAAAATGGTTGGCAAAAACCATTCGCGGTCATGTGTATGAACCTGACCCAATGGAATAGGTTATTGCCTCACTGCCCGGCTAGACGCATTGGAGAATCCCTGAAATAAAATGCAAATGCTTATTGGGGCGACAGTAGAAATTATTTTTTAAGCATCTCGTATTGGGTGCCCAGGAAGACTAGATACGGTGGCTCGGAATATTGAGAATATTTTAACTCGTACTGTGCTGCCTGCGCAGGCTGCTGAGTGTTTGGGTAAGATAAGGTGCATGTAAGGAAGGCATATTTAGTTATATGGTGGAGTAAATTTTAAACCATCAGGCGGCGCGTAAATGCTGCCTGATTTTTATTAATAAAACTATGGAGTGATTTATGGCTATTTTAAAAAACGGCTCTTCCGGCGATGATGTAAAACGCTTACAAGAGCAACTCAATTCTGTTTTAAAACTCAAGCCGCCTTTAAATGCTGATGGTAAATTCGGTCTCAAAACCGAGCGTGCGGTGCAGGCTTTTCAAGCACAATTTAATTTGGGTATTGATGGTGTGGCGGGTAAAAAAACGCTATCTGCGCTAAACGCAAAACTTGGCGGCAACCCAATACAACCACCACCGCCTGCACCTGTATTAACTACAGGCAATATACAAGTACCTCCTTGGTACTTAATCGCGGACGAAGAACGTCAGCACGGAGTTGCAGAAACCCCTGGTGCACAAGCTACGCCGAGAATTTTAGAATACTTTCAAGCTACAACCTATAACACGCAATCGGATGAAACTCCGTGGTGCTCAGCCTTTATAAATTGGGCTTTAAGACAAGCTGGTATTTAAGTGCCGCTGCGGCAAGCTGGATTTATTGGGGCGTAGGTACAGCTCCACGAACTGGCGCAATTACTGTCATCAGAAATGCTGCCCAGGCTAATTCGTCTCTTTCTTCCTCCGGGAATCACGTTGGGTTTCTCGTAAGTGATACGCCAACTGAATATGTTTTTCTCGGCGGCAACCAAAATAATCGAGTGAAAATATCCCGATATCCTAAATCGTCTTGGCAGCTAAGAGCTTGCCGTTGGCCAGCGAACATATAGGTGAATACAATATGAAACCATTCAATTTTTTAATTTCTATAATGTTAGCGCTAGCCTGCTCCCTGAGCTGCGCCCAATCTAAGGAAGAGTCTCCAGCTGATTTCCTTACTTATTGGGTGCAGTTTCATACAGCTTGGACGAATAAAAACTTTGCTCAACTCCAGGAGTTAAGCAGGTTGCCAATCACTATGCGTGGAGTGGTTGACGGAATAAAGCCGCAAAAATTAACAACCAAGGAGTTTAATTCTAGGTTTGCCCAAATAATGCAGGAGCGCTCTGACGAACTAAAAGACGGCAAACTGGTGACCACGTCGGTTTATGAAAAAATCAAAAGCATAGAAAAGCCAAAAGATCCCTCAAATGACGGCACACATATGCGGGTAGAGGATTTGCAGTTTGAAAAAATTAAAGGTAGGTGGAAGCTTACAAGTCTTTATTCTGACAGCGTGCAATAAGCAGTAGGTTGGGCAGTAATGCCCAACTTTTTTATCTTGGCTCATGATGCAAAAATTTTTTCAAAATAACTGCAAAGGCTGATTAACTGCTTGAGAGTGTTGGGCATTACTGCCCAACCTACGCGCTAGCAGGGAAATGGAAGATGTAGTGAGCCTAACAGTTCTATGTTCGCACAGATTTAATAGAAGACATGCCAGAAACCTAAAGCTATCACGGCGACAACCTACATTCATGGCCGTAAAAAATATCACAGCTCAAGCGAATGCAATTCGGAGAATGCAAAATGGAAGCGACAGGACTAGAAAAACATAAGAGAGCAATTATTCTTGATTTAGAAAAAATCAAATACAATCAAGGGGGGCAGAGACTTTGAAACGATTTTTCAACGTCTCTGACCCCTTGATTCCCTTTGGATTTTCGGAGGTGCCCATAACGCAATTCT